>JAFXTY010000069.1 GCA_017535435.1 Spirochaetia bacterium
AGCATTTGTAATAGTTTTTTTGTTCCAATTTGCAACCCATGAGGTTATAATATTAATTTTTTGTTCATTATTGAATTCATTCTTACTAAAAAAGTTATTTTTACTGTTTGCGACAAGTAGAATTTTTTCATTTAATTTATTAGTTAAATCATTATTATAACTTAAATTTTTATAAGTGGGAAAATGGATATAATCTGGGGTAGGTGAAGCTAATAATTTCCATTTGAATGTTTTTTCTGTAGGAGCATAAACTTTGGCTAGTCCATGTTTTTTAAATATAAAATCATTATTAAGTTTAGTAGAATTATTATTTTCATCAATTTTGTATAATCCATCTATAACTTCTTCTAATTCATTATCATCCAAAATATTATCATCATATGCCTGGAATAGGGCTTCTGGAATACTGGGATATACTAAGGATTGAGCAAGAAATCTGTTCCATAGGCATTTTTTATATTCATCTGAATTTTTTATATCACAATTGAATAATATATTAAATTCATCTTTTGAAAGTCCTTGGGTTATAGGTGTATTATCTATAGTTTCAATATACGTTCTTCCTGAATTAACACTAAAGCTACAATGAATTAAAATCGAAATATCATTATCACCACTAATTGAAATTTTTAAATCATCTGGTTTTGACAATGGGAGAAAAACACAATATTTAATTTCTAAAGAAGCCTCCTCATTTTTTTTGGGATTTTTAATTATTTCGATCGTAGTATTAATATTATTTAATTCTTCTTCATTTAAAAAATTATTGTTTAATAATGATTCAAAAAAAACTTCTTTTGATTGACAAGGCCAATCTTTATCAAAAATATAATCAGTTGATTTGTATAGGCTAGCTTTTGCTATTGGTTGCTTTATTTTATTCTTTTCTATTTCATGATATATTCTATCATTTCTTTCATTTAAAATAATCGAAAATTCTATTTCTTTTCCAATATATGTTACTTTAACTAATTTTTTGTTTGTTGATTTTTTTAACAGGGGAAGTATTTTGCACAATTCTGTAATAATATTATCGGGTAAACCCAATGGGGAATTATTATTAATTATTGTATCAGTTATGTGTTTATCCTCCATATCTTTTAGTGGAATCCACAGGAAAAAGCCTTTTGCCGGTAGTTTATATTTTTCAGTAACCTTGTTTAAGAATTCTTGACATAAAGTTTCATCAATTTTTTCATTTTTCCAATCAAGATGATAGTCTGTTTCTTTCCATGGGTTTATTCCATCAAGTACCCATTCTCCTTTCCAAAAAAATGCATAAAAAAACATATCACAGATATGATGTATACTTTTTAGCCCTAATCCAAAACGCCCAATATTAGAAGAATCTTTCCCAGATTTATATATATTTTCTATTCCGTTTTGATCTTTCTCAGTGAAGGGGCCATCATTATAAATAAGTAGAGCTTTATGATTAAATAATGGTTGTTTTACATCTTGTATATTATTGATTGAAATTCCATCGGAGGATATTATCCTTAATTCTGTTGCAAAATTACCTTTATCATCTTTTGCATCATTTGCATTTTGGATAAGTTCTTTTATTATAGTTAAGCCATCATTAAATCGATATTGTTCGTTTAATAAAGTTCTTAAATTATTAATAAGATCTTGATGAAATGTTTTTGTTTCCAGAAATGCTTTTGTTCCCATAAAAAATGCTCCCGAAATCCTAAATAAACGCTTAATAGAAGTCTACCCAGAACAATTAATAAAAACGTTAAATTATTATAATACTTTTTGTTAATTTTTTATACTATTTATTATATTTATTTTTTAAGTATTTGAATAAAAACCGCATCATGCCTGCTGCTGAGCCATCGAAATAAGCTCCTCGATGCCGTGTACAGTGTGCAGCTTTGTTCTGTCTATTCGTGTAGGGTGCAGTATAATTCCGTAGTCCTCAAGCCGAGAGAAAAGCTCGATGAACGCATACGAGTCCAGAATGCCTGAATCTATTAGGTCTATGCCATCCTCATACACTCTCTTGTCTTCGCAGATATCATAAAGAAGTTTCTGTACATCTATCATAATTCAGCCAACGCCTTCCTGTCGATCTTTCCATTCTGGTTCACCGGCAGCCTGTCTAGAATTTCTATTGTGCGGGGTATCATATATCCCGGAATCTTTTTGCTCAGCTCATTCCTTATATATGCAGGGTTGAGAGCCTTTGTTTCGGCAGTGACAAAAGCCTTAATTGTTTTAACTGTGTTGTTCTCGGTATATTTTGCGATCACCGCGCACTCCAGTATGCCTGGGATGCTGATGATATTGTTCTCTATATCCATAAGCCCAATCCGGTAGCCGTTGTATTTAACCTGGCTGTCCTTTCGGCCGGTGCAGTAGAGCATGCCCTCGTGGATATAACCCAGGTCACCGGTTCTGTAACACTGCAGGCCGTTCTCGGAGAAGAAACCTCCGTTAAGGCCACCAAGGTATCCCTGCGAAACACTCTTTCCCTTAAGTACAATTTCACCATCATCAATTACGATATCAACAGCATTTGTCTTCATATCACCCACAGGAAGCGGCCTGTCATCCTGCAGCATGGCCTCGGTAATTACTATACCTGATACTGCAGATGTGGCCTCGGTGGGGCCGTATGCGTTGATCAACTTAAGGCTGGGAAACCGTGACAGCAGCTTGCGTGCTGTCTTCTTATCCAGCAACTCGCCGCAGGAATAGATGCATTTCAGTTCCGTGCACTTCTCCGCGCAAAAACTTTCATCCAGCAGACAAAGCCGTATAAAGGTGGGGGTAAGCATCGCCACATTGATTTTCTCCTGGGCGAACAGGGGAACTATGCCGCTGTATTCCTCTGCGGCATCTAAATCCATCTCTATCAGAGAATGGCCGTTGCAAAGGGAATAGTACATATCTGCCACGCTCAGGTCGAAACTGAAGCTTGCTTGGTTCAGTACGTTGCAGCCCGCATATTCTGACAGCGGTTTCAGGACACTTATCCACTGTGTAAAATTGTCAAGATTTTCGGTCGAGATAGGCACTCCATTGGGTTTTCCAGTACTCCCGGAAGTGAAGATGATATATGCAGTGTCCTCCGCGATGTCAGAGGTTTGTATAGCTTTGGTTATCTCTTCCACTCGCTGGGGTGGGGTAGTGCGGTTTATGGGGACATAAGGGCGCCCTGCCAAGAGGCATGCGACTATAGTTGTGAAGGTCTCTATCTCCTTGGTGTCATATAGGATGACAGGTCCTTTTCCCTCTTCACGCAGTTGACCTGCTTTGGCATTGGCCTTTTCCCAAAGTTCCCGGTAGATTATGCTTTTGTCCCCGACTTTATAGGCAGTCCGCAATGGGTATTTTTCTACGCTTTCAGCAATCTTCTCAAGCACCATCGGGGCTGTCCTTTATCTGATCTTTCGGTATAAGGCTGTAATCGTAGATGACTTCGGAATGATTGTTCAGGATCAGCTCTATCTGTATTTCCTTTCCAGTCTGTCTGTCGATCGTAGTCCTGTAAACCTGGCTTATCCGATAGAATTTGTCGTTCTCTTTCCTGAAGTGATGGTTCTCCTCCGAAAGCCGGTACCGGTTAGGGAACTCGCGGGTGGTCCTGAGCTCGCCGCACAAGTCACCGTCCTCGCACCATACTAAAAGCTGGACATCCTGATCGGTTGTGTTCTTGAACCTGTAACCGACGCTGTTGTATGCCACCGATGTTCCTGTGCCGAAGGGTACTCTGCGCCTGTCGTCGGGGAAAAGGGCATCTGAATGGTGATGCAGTTCTGTGACGGTGAGCGGGCTGTTCAGGACAAGCCAGTGGATCATGTTGGCCAGCTGGCACAGTCCACCGCCATATCCCTTGGACAGGTTGTTCTTGCTAATAACAAGACCCTCTTTATAGCCCGCTCTTTTTGTGGGGTTTCCTATCATCTTCCAGAAAGAGAATATCTCCCCCGGATGAATAATAAGCCCATTGATTTTTGAGCATGCCAGCATGATGTTGGTCACCTTGTTCTCCTGGAGTCGGATGTCGACCCCATGCAGCTTGCGCAGAAGTATTGAGCTGTGGCTCTTTACAATCACAGGGAGTGTCTCGCCAGATCTTTCCCGGGCTATTTTCTGACCGCTGAATAGGTCTTTTAGATTACGGCGCAGGATTTCCTTTGCAAGGGAAATCCTGTAGCACGTTCTGTTTATTTCGCAGAAAAGCTTTCTTTGCATCAATTATTTATATCAAAAATACTGGTAAAAAATCATATCAAATAGTATCTTAGTAATTTCTTTATTTAATTTGCAGTAATCAGCTTGGTTTCGGCCGGTTCTGGGAGCATGGCCTGGACTATGATCTGCTTATCCTCTTCATCTGGCTGCATGGACTTGCCCAGTTTATAGAAGAACAGGAACAGCAACCCGGGTATAAGGATTGAGTTCATTAGCAGGACCACAATGTACTTCCAGGTGCCGTTGACCAGGTTGCTCATTATGTAAGGACTTTTATCGATTATCTCCTTTGCTTTTTGGGTGAAGAAGGTGATGTTCCTCTTTGTCTGTGAAATGATGATTGTTGCCGACTTAAAGGGGCGTGTAACCCAGTCGTACCAGTGTTCCTCATCATTATTCTGCATAGTTTTCTCTTCCTCTTCCATCATCCCACGCTCCAAACCGCTCATGTCGAATATTGTCGCCACTCTGTCAAAATGCTGCTGGGCATCGGCCCTCAACGGCTCTGTGCTGAGATTGATTATCAATCCTGTTCCGAATATGATGAACGGAATCAGACTGCATACAAAGGAGCAGAACATGATGAACCTACCCATCTTCCTGTTCGTAATATAGGCAACAAGAGCTAGAGCCAGCAGTACTAATGCAATGTATGCCGGCATAGTGAGAAAGAGCTTCATGCATCCCCAGAAAGCCAGTGCACCTATCAGGAACTTCCACACAAGTTCTACCGCATCCAGTACTGGCTGGACTACATCGCCCACTTCAACCCCTAAGATAGTGGAGCCCTCTATCAGATCGGCGCCACCTTTTATTATGCTTACTGTTATGAATGTAGTGGCTGTGTCTGAGACCAGTTTGTCCACAGTATTTACGTTAAGCTTGGAAACTGATAAACCTACAATCACCATGATGACGATCAGGGCGATAATCAAATTTTTCTTGAAGAACGGCAGTATACGCTCTTTGATTGCTTTTTTCATTAATGCTATCTCCTGAGAATAATTGTTAATTTAATTATAACATATCAATTGAAATAGGGCAGAAGTTTTATCAGTCACCTTATCCCTGTTCTGGATACTAAATAAAGGATGCGTCCGCAAAGTATCCATGCCTGCCAAAGGAAAAGAGACCACATTCCCGCAGCTAAAAGTGCGGTCACCCAAACGTTATCACAAATACGTTTGTATAGAGACATAATCGGCTTCACTCCTTGTAAGTGATGCATAGGATGATTCCAGAAATACCTGCGGAGATAAACTTCATGAACTCGGCCAGACAGATATAGACATAGCCCACTTGCTGATAATAGGCTTCCCACAGGGTATTCCCGCCCTTTGACTGAATTGATGCTATGCTAAGGCCATATACCTTGAGTTTCTCAAAGATTTGGAATGCTGTCACGAACAGCACGATTGCCACGATAGTGAACACAATCTTGTGGATGATTATTGTTGCTTTCATTTTTTACTCCTTATTTTATTATTAGCTTTTACTCCGCCATGGGAGCAAAGCTGAATTCCACATCAAGCCCGTCCGAGTAGTTCCACTCTGATATATTGCATTCCTCGAAAATCGGACTGTTCACACCGCCCACTGCGTCGAAGAAATTTCCAGTGCTGGTAATACTCTTGAGTTTGGGGCAGTAAGCGAATACATATTTGAATGCGCAGCGTATTGTGTCGGGGACAGTTACGCTGACTAGGTTAGGGCAGCGGAAGAAAGCTCCTGCCATAAGGCATACTACAGGTTTGCCCTCCACGTATGCGGGAATCTCTATCCGCTCAAGGTCTTTTCCTTCTTTGGAGAGACCGAAAAGGCACCATCCTAATTCTGATGTGTGGCATGGGATATCAATCTTTTCGCTTTTGAACTTTTTGACATATTCATAGGGGACGAATATCATATTGTCGCTTATAAAGCCGGCTCCTGAATCCAGAATTGTGTCATAACTGTCAAACAGCTCTTTCTCTATTTCCTCGGTCGACTGGGGTTTGTTGCGGTCATCAACAATGGTCTTGGCAGTGTATCCCACATAAATAAGCAACACAGCGGCAAGGCAGAACAAAAGCGTTTTTCTCAAAAATCCCTCCCATAAAATATCACTAAAGTAGTATAGATAATAAATATACAACACTTTTTTCGTAAAGTCTATACCAAAATACTAAAAAAGTGTTATTATTATAATATGGACTTCAGAGGCAGACTGCGGGAAGAGATTGAGAACTCAGGGCTTTTCGACAAGGAAGTAGCTGACCGTGCTGGCATAACCAAGCGTGCAATCGACAGTTATGTTGGTGCCCGGGGCTGCATGCCTTCGGCCGATGTGGCAGTGCGCCTGGCTAGGGTGCTGGGATGCAGTGTGGAGTATCTGGTCACCGGCCGTGACACCAGGCAGCGTCATCTGGATAACAAGTCCCGCCGCATAGTGCAGCTTTTCCAACGTCTTTCTCCCGAGGATCAAGATACCGTACTTCACCTGATTGAACGCATGGTTGAGTAGTTCTCAAAAAAAATTCAAAAAATTTTTATTTTTCCTGTTGACAAATTTTTCTCCTTTGTGCTATATTCTACTTACCTACCAGGTTGGTAGGATAAAAAGAAAAGCTAGCGAATAAACTGAAATAGAAAAAAGGAGAATGACATGAGCAACTATAAATTTGAAACATTACAGCTTCATGTGGGTCAGGAACAGGCTGACCCGGTAACAGATTCCAGAGCAGTTCCGATATATGCCACTACTTCATATGTATTCCACAACTCGGCTCATGCTGCGGCACGGTTCGGACTTGCAGATGCAGGAAACATCTACGGCCGTCTGACCAACAGCACACAGGATGTGCTGGAAAAGAGAATTGCAGCCCTGGAGGGAGGTGTGGCAGCACTGGCCCTTGCATCAGGTGCCGCAGCTATCACTTATACTATCCAGGCACTGGCTCAGGCAGGGGATCACATTGTGGCACAGAAGACCATCTACGGTGGAACTTATAACCTTTTGGCCCACACTCTTCCTTTATATGGAGTGAATACTACATTTGTAGATATCCACAACCTTAAGGAAGTTGAGGCTGCCATCAAGCCTAACACAAAGGGAATCTTCATCGAGACCCTGGGAAACCCTAACAGCGATATCCCTGATATCGACGCAGTTGCGGCCATCGCTCACAAGAACAATATTCCACTGGTTATAGACAACACCTTTGGAACCCCATACCTTATCCGTCCTATCGAGCATGGAGCAGATATTGTAGTTCATTCTGCAACAAAGTTCATAGGCGGTCATGGAACCACACTGGGTGGCATTATTGTAGATTCCGGCAAGTTCGACTGGAAGAAGGCTGGCAAGTATGCCCCTATTGCAGATGCAAATCCGAGCTACCACGGCATTTCCTTTGCAGACGCAGTAGGCCCTGCAGCCTTTGTCACCTACATCAGAGCCATCCTGCTCAGAGATGAGGGAGCAGCTATCTCTCCATTCGCAGCATTCCTCCTGCTGCAGGGAACCGAGACCCTCTCCCTCCGCCTTGAGCGTCATGCCGAGAACACAAAGAAGGTTATCGAGTTCCTCAAGAAGCATCCTAAGGTGGCCAAGATCAACCATCCTTCTCTGCCTGAACATCCAGACCATGCCCTGTATCAGAAGTACTTCCCCAATGGCGGTGGCAGCATCTTCACCTTCGATATAAAGGGAGGGCAGAAGGAGGCTCATGCGTTCATCGACCATCTGGAGATATTCTCGCTCCTGGCAAATGTGGCAGATGTTAAGTCCCTGGTGATCCATCCGGCCACCACAACCCATTCCCAGCTGTCAGATGAAGAGCTTGAGGATGCAGGAATTAAGCAGAGCACAATACGGCTTTCCATTGGAACCGAGCATATTGATGATATTATCGCAGACCTTGAAAAAGGGTTTGCAGCAGTTTAACATAAAATAAGGAGAACACTATGTCAAAGATTTATACTTCAGCAGATCAGCTTATCGGAAAGACTCCGCTTCTGGAGCTTGCACACATTGAGAAGGAACTTGGCCTTAAGGCAAAAGTTCTGGCAAAGCTGGAATACTTCAACCCGGCAGGTTCTGTAAAGGACAGGATCGGCAAGGCCATGATCGACGATGCCGAGGCCAGCGGAAAACTTAAGCCAGGTTCTGTCATCATCGAACCTACCAGCGGCAACACAGGTATCGGCCTTGCTGCAGTAGCAGCTGCAAGAGGTTACCGGATTATTATTGTAATGCCGGAGACCATGAGCGTGGAGCGCCGTGTCCTTATGAAGGCATACGGTGCAGAGCTGGTTCTCACCGAAGGTGCCAAGGGTATGAAGGGTGCCATCGCCAAGGCAGAGGAGCTGGCAAAGGAAATTCCCAACAGCTTTATCCCAGGCCAGTTTGTGAACCCTGCAAACCCAAAAGCCCACAGAGAGACTACTGGACCTGAGATTTATGAGGATACCGATGGCAAGGTTGATTTCTTTGTAGCAGGAGTAGGTACAGGTGGAACTATCACTGGAGTAGGTGAATACCTTAAGTCCAAGAATCCTGGTGTAAAGGTTGTGGCTGTTGAGCCTGCATCCTCCGCAGTGCTTTCCACCGGTGTGGCCGGACCTCACAAGATCCAGGGAATCGGCGCAGGATTTGTGCCTGATGTCCTTAACACCAAGGTTTACGACGAGATTATTCCGGTCAAGAACGAGGATGCTTTTGAGACTGGCAAGCTGATAGGCCATAAGGAAGGAGTGCTGGTAGGAATTTCCTCCGGTGCCGCAACCTGGGCTGCCATTGAACTGGCAAAACGCAAGGAGAATGCAGGAAAGACCATAGTGGTGCTCCTGCCGGATACAGGTGACAGATATCTCTCGACTCCACTCTTTGCTGAGTAATACACCGTTTGAACCTACAGACGATGACCTGTCCTGGCTCTTGGGCCAGGACAATTTTGATTCTCTCCTTTTTATTGAGGCTGACAAGGTAAGACAGCGCATATATGGCAGGCGGGTGTATCTGCGGGGGCTGATTGAGTTTACAAACTACTGTAAGAACAACTGCCTCTACTGTGGTCTGCGCACAGGAAACCACCGCGTCAGCCGTTATCGTCTTAGTAAGGAAGAAATCCTTTCCTGCTGCAGGGAAGGCTATGACCTGGGATACCGTACCTTTGTGCTGCAGGGCGGGGAGGATCCTTTCTATACCGATGAGGTAATGATTGATATCATCTCTGCAATCCATACCGCATTTCCTGATTGCGCCATCACCCTCTCCATAGGGGAGAAAAGCTATGACAGCTATAAGGCTTTCTTTGATGCCGGTGCCCGGCGTTACCTGCTCAGACATGAGACAGCAGATGAAGATCATTACCGGAAACTGCATCCAGCATCCATGAGTCTTGATAACAGAAAAAAATGCCTCTTTGCCCTTAAGGAGATAGGCTATCAGGTGGGCTCGGGCTTTATGGTAGGCTCCCCGTATCAGACAATGGAGAACATTATAACAGATATCAGATTCCTCCAGGAACTTAAGCCTGATATGATCGGAATAGGTCCGTTCATCACCCAGCATGATACACCGTTTTCTGCTTTCCCCAACGGGAGTGTGGAGCTTACTCTGCGCCTTATTGCAGTGCTCCGCCTGATGTTCCCATATGCACTTATTCCCGCCACCACTGCTCTTGGAACTTTGGAATCAGAGGGAAGGGAGCTGGGGCTCAAAGCTGGGGCCAATGTGGTGATGCCCAACCTTTCTCCGGTGGGAGTGCGTAAAAAATATGCAATCTACGACGACAAGATATGCACAGGAGAAAAGTCGGCCCAGTGCAGGTTCTGTCTGCAGCGGAGGGTCTGTAATGCAGGGTATGAGTTCTCCCTGGATGTGGGGGATGCGAAACGGCCGGAGAAGTCTGAAAAATGAAAGCTCTTATTGCTATGAGCGGGGGAGTGGATTCCAGTGTTGCTGCTCTGCTTATGAAAGAAAAAGGATATGAGTGCATAGGCTGCACCATGCACTTGTATGACAACGAGGATGCTGGAATTCCTAAAAGTCATACCTGCTGCTCCTTGGCCGATGTGGAGGATGCCCGCCGGGTTGCATACAGTCTGGGTATGGACTATTTTGTGTTCAACTTCACCCGAGATTTCCGGAAACAGGTTATAGAAAAGTTTATCCAGTGCTATGAGGATGGGCAGACACCTAATCCATGCATTGACTGCAACCGCTATATGAAGTTTGCCAAGCTTTTTGAGCGGGCCCAGATACTGCAGTGCGGTTATGTGGTCACCGGTCACTATGCCCAGATTGAATACATAGATGGCTCTTATCTGCTTAAAAAAAGTGCAGATGAATCCAAAGATCAGAGCTATGTCTTATATATGCTTGACCAGGAGCAGCTGGCTCATATTTCCTTTCCTCTTGGCAGCATGCGGAAGAGCCAGGTACGTGAGATTGCGGCAGAGCACGGGTTCTGCAATGCAGGGAAACCTGACAGTCAGGATATATGCTTTGTTCCTGACGGCGACTATGCTTCCATAATAAAAAAGCACACCGGGAAGAAGCCTGTCACTGGTGATTTTCTGGATACCAAGGGCCATGTCATAGGAAAACACAGGGGAATAATCAACTATACCATAGGCCAGAGGCGTGGATTGGGTATATCAGCTTCAGAACCGCTGTATGTGGTGAGTATCCACCCTGAGGACAATACAGTGGTGGTGGGGCATGACTGCGACTTGTTCAGCAGAAATGTGCAGGTCAGGGATTTCAATTGGATATCTGGCAAGGCTCCGGAGAAAGAGATCCTGTGCAAAGCCAAGATCCGGTACAGGAGCAGGGAGCAGGAGGCAGTGGCTTATCCAAAGGAAGACGGTACAGTGGAGATAGTGTTTAATCAGGGCCAGCGTGCAGTTACTCCCGGGCAGGCGGCAGTGCTTTATGATGGTGATGTTGTGCTGGGCGGCGGTGTGATTTATGCATAATTATCTTGATTTACCTACCAAGTCCGTGGTATTATAGGGTATGATGATTTCCACACGTGGCAGATATGCACTGAGGGTGCTTATAGATTTAGCTGAGCATAGAAACGGCAGCTACATTCCAATGAAGGATGTGGCAGACCGACAGGATATTTCCCTTAAATATCTGGAACGGATAGTGCCGGTCCTTACCCAGAGCGGCCTTATAGAGGGGGTTCACGGCAAGGGTGGGGGCTACCGGCTGGTGAAGGCCCCGGACGAATGCAGAGTAGGGGATGTGCTGAGACTTACCGAGGGAGACCTGGCGCCGGTAGCCTGCCTGGCACAGGGGGCACCGCCCTGTGCCAGAGCGGCAGACTGCCGCACCCTTGCCATGTGGCAGAAGTTCTATACCCTGATAAACGACTATTTCGACGGCATAACCATAGCTGACCTGATGAAAAAAGGTGATATAGCTGACAACTATGTGATCTGATTATTTTCCGATAACTGTTGACAAAACCCCACTGTGCCGTTATAATCGTTGAACATCGACGCAGGGTAGAGCAGTTGGCAGCTCGTCGGGCTCATAACCCGGAGGTCGTAGGTCCGAGTCCTACCCCTGCTAAAAAACAAAAAAGCTCCTCACTTCAGAGGAGCTTTTTTTATGCCTTCATATTGGATGCTTATTTCAGCATTGCCTCGATAGCCTTGATATTCTCCGGCAGGTACTTGCCCTCCAGGAACTCAGCCATACCCTGGTCGCAGGCAGTGGCAATAACCGGCGCCATCGGCAGTCTGTCTGTCACAGTCACACCGAACTTCTTGGCAACCTCGTCCAGGTGGCTCTCGCCGAATATCTTTATCTCCTTGCCGCAGTCTGGGCACTTTACATAGCTCATGTTCTCCACCAGGCCCAGGATAGGGATGTCCATAGCCTTTGCCATGTTCACTGCCTTCTCCACAATCATGCTCACAAGCTGCTGTGGTGATGTGACAATAATAACTCCGTCAATAGGAATACTCTGGAATACAGTAAGGGCAACATCTCCAGTTCCTGGAGGCATATCGATGAACATATAATCAATATCTCCCCAGATCACCTCGGTCCAGAACTGCTTTACAGCGCCGGCAATCACAGGGCCCCTCCAGATCACTGGATCTCCAGGGTTGTCCAGCAGCAGGTTCACAGACATCACGCTTATTCCTGTCTTGCTCTTAACAGGCAGGAATGCATCGCCATCCTGCTTGGGATGGTCTATTATTCCGAATGCCTTCGGTATTGATGGGCCGGTTATGTCTGCATCCATAATCGCAGTCTTGTATCCTTTGTTGTTCATCATCACGGCCAGGATGGATGTGATCAGGGACTTTCCTACGCCTCCCTTTCCGCTGACTACTCCGATGATCTTCTTGATATGTGTAAGCTCATGGGGCTTTTCGATGAAGCTCTGTTTTTCTGTCCGCTCACCGCAGTTTGATGCGCAATTTGAGCAGTCGTGGTTGCAATCTGCCATTTTAATTCTCCTTTTTCACAGTGAAGTTGACAAGCTCTTTATCATCGGCCAGCAGGATAAGGATGGAATCCTCCTCCACAAAGTATGGAACAGCTAATACACCGCCTCTGGTCTTGGTGGAGAACACCTCGGTTCTGTTGCCGACTGGATCTATAATCTGATATTTAAGAGTGATGGGAACCGGATAATCGGGCAGGGACCGCTCCAGGAGTCCGAACACTTTTCCTTTTTCCGGTGCAGGCGGCACTATCTGGAGCTGCATCATGGTTCCACGTCTTACCTCGGACTCGGCCTCCGGTGTCTGTGAAACTACAGTGCCAGGCTTCTCTGCTCCCTGCTTTTCCCGGAAGCTGAAGGCAAATGGTATATTCATACCTGTAACCTGAAGCAGCGCCTCCTGGAAGTTCATCCCCTTGAATGTGGGGACTGTGATCACAGCATCCTCAGGGCCCTGGCTTACGATAAGCTCAAGCTGTGTGTAGCTTGTCACAGGGGTTCCCGGCAGTGGCTTCTGCTGTATGATTGTGCCTCTGGGCTCCTTGCTGTATACAGTTATTACAGGCTCCTTTATGGTGATGAAGGTGCCGTAGGTTGAGAACAATGTCATGAAGTGGGTCTTGAGATCCTGCAGATTCCAGCCTGTATAGTCTCCTATCTTGTCGATTACTGCACCCCGGCTTACGCTAAGTGTGACAGCTTTTCCAGCTCTGCGGATAGAGCCAGGGGAAGGCTGCTGCTCAAGAATTTTTCCTTTGTCTCCCGGGTCCTGTGAATACCTGAGCTGGATCTTGGAGGTAAGTCCTTTGTCCTGGATGGCCACAAGGGCCTCTTCCAGCTGCATGCCGCTCACATCGGGCACTACAGTGATTTCGGATCCCCTGAAGAAAAGGAAGAAACCGGCCAGGGCCGAAGCACCTAAAAGTATGATCATTCCCATAAGGGTGAATACTGTTATTTTTCCAGAACTATTCATTTTTATCTCCAAGCACGGTGCCTATGACATTTCTGGCTCCGTTTAAGAAGGACTTGAAATCCATCTCGTTCTTTGCCTGTGGCTTAAGGTATTGAATGGCCAGGCAGCCTTTTCCTGTTGCAACTATAATGCCCTGCCTCTTGTCCACACCCAGCACTGTGCCGCATGCACCTGCTTTGAACTCTTCTCCAGTGTATATAGAAGCCTGGGTTATTGCAATGGTCTTGCCGGCCATAGTGGTGAAGCAGCCTGGCCAGGGCTGGTAAGCCCGTATCTGGCGCTCTATGGATGAGGCGCTCTCTTTCCAGTCTATTATCCCATCTTCTTTTTTAAGCATAGGGCAGTAGGTGGCCTTGGACTCGTTCTGCTGTGTGTAGTTCAAGGAATCTGCCTCCAGTGCCATGATAAAGCCAGGTATAAGCTCTGCACTCTTGCAAGCTACAAACTCAGTAAGCTCAGGAGCAGATTCATTCCCATCAAGGGGGAAGGGCAGCTGGAGCGCTATGTCGCCGGTGTCCATCCTCAGGGCCATTTTCTGTATAGTGATTCCTGATACAGTATCCCCTGCTAGGATAGCGGCGTTTATAGGGGCTGGACCTCTCCAGCGGGGCAGCAGGGATGGATGAATATTGAAGGCTCCGTTGGTGAAGATATCCAGGAAATCCTTCTTGAAAATCTTCCCGAATGCAAAGGTTATAAGGGTGTCAAAGCCTTCGGCCTTAAGGAATGCAATGAACTTCTCATCCAGCTTCTCGGGCTGGAACACAGGGATGGCCAGCTCCAGGGCGCACACCTTTACAGGGGATGGGGTAAGTATGTTCTTTCTTCCTGCAGGACGGTCCGGGTTGGTGAGCACACCGGTAACCTGATGAGTATCGGACAGCGCCTTGAGTGTGGGCACTGCTATGGCCGGGGTTCCTGCAAAAAGTATCTTCATCAGTTCTGGCTCAGCTTCTCATATTTGTTTATGACTTTATTTTTTATATTCAGGGGCAGCCTGTCCACAAAGAGAAGGCCGTTCAGATGGTCGTTCTCGTGGAGTATTATCCGGGCCAGCCACCCTTCGGCATTAAGATGGAATATCTTTCCTGTCAGGTCCTGGGCCTGTACTTTCACAGAGTAGGGACGCACCACATTGGCCCACACACCTGGCAGGCTCAAGCAGCCTTCCTCTCCTTTGACAGTCTCCTGGGAAGTCTCTATGATCTCCGGATTTATGAATACCCTGGGCTTGTCGTCCGCAGCCTCGGTCACAAAGAAGCGTCTGGAAATACCTACCTGAGGGGCTGCAAGTCCTACACCATTCTTCTCCCGCATAAGGGCAATCATCTGGCGGACTGTTTCCTCCAGAGCCTGGTCGAAGGTCTCCACCTCCTTGGCTTTTTCACGCAATACCTCATTTCCTAATGTGACAACCGACAGATCCATAAATTACTCCAGACTATATAATATAAGAAAATAAACTATTTAACAAGTCTTTGTCAGTTCCAAAGATAGAGCTTGTGGATGCGGTAGGAGATGAAGACAGTGCCTGTGGTGAGTAGCGCCATTCCGATTATGGCTCCAAGAGGCGAGGCGGTGTAGAAGAGAGTGTGGCTTCCGGCAAGGATGAACACCATGCTTACCGCCAGGTTCAGATACTCCCAGTTCCGGTTCTGGATGTAGTTGAACACCAGGGTCATCACTGTGAGTATTTTTATGATCAGCAATGCAGTGTAGAAATAATCAAGGCCTGGAATGAACAGGGCATTGACCCCTTTGTTGGGGGTGAAGGGCAGAAGGATTGCCACGAACAGGGCCAGCAGGAGCACAGCGCTTAGCAGTGTGGCAAAAGGCTTGTATTCTGTGTCCACAGTCATCATTGCAAAGCAGAGGAGTGCAAACACCCCTGTAATTTTACCGAAGTATGCAATACGGGTAAGGATAAGTACATAGGACTCAGGCTTGTCCAGCTGCTCCAGGATATAAATGATGGACCTTATGCCGTCGAAGTTCAGGGTAAGCAGAAAAATCAGGAAGAAGAAGATTTCGGCCCGGGTATTCTGCAGGAAGAACTTGCGGATGAAGAATACGGAGAACACTGAGAAGATGATGGTTATGCTGGGAATCAGAACATTGGGGCTTATTATCATCTCGCTGAAAGTCTGGGGCAGATCCTTGGAAAGGTAGGCCAGAAGACCGATGAAGAACAGGATGAAGATAGCCGAGAAAATGTTGAAGCAGGTGATTATGATATTCCGTTTGCTCAGTACAGCCATGTCTAAACTATAACATTCCGGCGGAATTTTTCAATAATTTTTTGTTATATATCTTTTTTTTTTCGGTGGAAGGAAGTAGGGTTTTCTCAATAAAAGGAGAATCGCATATGATTTGGAATCCAGAAGCCGAACAGGCAAAACAGGAAGTTAGAGAGAAGCAGCAGCTTGCTGATCTTCAGAAGCTGGCAAAGACAGTATATGAAAAAGTTCCTTTTTATAAGCAGCGGTTTGATGAATTAAAGGTTAAACCAGAGGATATCAAATCTCTGGAAGATATTAAATATCTGCCTTTCACCACTAAGACAGATATGCGGGACACCTATCCCTATGGACTTTTAGCAGTTCCCCAGAAGGAGATTGTGGAGATCCACACATCATCCGGAACTACAGGTATTCCTGTTGTTGATGCATATACTAAAAAAGATATTGACAACTGGGCCGAAGGAATGGCAAGAACATTGACCATGGCAGGGGCAGGTCCTGAGGATGTCCTTCAGAACGGCTATGGCTACGGCCTTTTCACCGGTGGTCTCGGAGCCCATTACGGCGGCGAGAAGATCGGCATGACAGTAGTTCCTATCTCATCAGGAAACACCGAGCGGCAGATCAACTTTATGCGGGATTTCGGCAGCACAGTAATGACCTGCACCCCATCCTATGCCCTCTATATCTCCGAGGTGCTGGCAAAGATGGGAATAGACCGGAATCAGCTTAAACTGAGGATAGGCTGCATGGGTGCAGAGCCCTGGAGCGACAACATGCGCAAAGAGATTGAGAAGAAGCTGGGAATCAAAGCCTACGATATCTACGGACTTACAGAGATCACAGGACCTGGCGTTGCCAGCGAATGCTCTGCCCAGAGCGGCCTCCATGTGAACGAGGACCTCTTCTATCCTGAGATCATCAATCCTGCCACAGGTGAGGTGCTTCCATACGGACAGAAAGGTGAGCTTGTGATCACAACTCTTAAGAAGGAAGGATCTCCGCTTATCCGCTATAGGACACGGGATATAACCTATCTATACAGGGAGGAGTGTGAGTGCGGACGTACTACAATCAAGATGCACAGGCTCTTCGGACGTGTGGACGATATGCTTATCATCAAGGGTGTCAATGTATTCCCATCCCAGGTTGAGCAGCTTCTTATCCAGATCAAGGGAATCACTCCTAACTACCAGATCATCCTTACCCGTGGCGAAAATCATCTGGACGAGATGGAGATCAAGGTTGAGATGGATGAGAGCACATTCTCGGACGAGACCAAGGATCTGGAATCACTTAAGAATAAAATTTACAATTCAGTTAAGTCAAAACTTGGAATCTATGCTAAGATAAGACTGGTTGAGCCTATGTCCATCACAAGATCCGAAGGCAAGGCCAAGAGGGTCATCGACAAGAGAGTAATCTAAGGAGGAATGTATGACAATTAACCAGATTTCAGTTTTTCTTGAGAATAAATCAGGTCGTATTGCCGAGGTCACCAGAGTTCTTGCAGAGGCTGGCATCAACCTGCGGGCCATGACTATTGCCGATACAGCTGACTTCGGTATTCTCAGGATCATTGCAAATAACTACCAGAAGGCACGGGAAGTGCTGGAGGCAAACAATTTCACCACCCGGGTCACCAGAGTGCTGGGCATAGAGGTTGCGGACGAGCCGGGCGGACTGTATAAGATCATGAGCCTCTTCAAGGAGAATGGTGTAAACATCGAATACCTGTATGCCACACTGGAGCAGAAGGATGGAAAATCAATTGTCATCTTCAAGGTTGCCAATGTGGAGCAGGGCCTTAAGATAGCCCGTGAGAACGCATTGGTTACAATATCTGGAGATGATTTCTAAAAAACGGTTTTTAATAAGTGCAGTTTTAATTCTTCTGGCAGCTGTGCTTGTGTGCGGCTGCACTGGAAAACCCAAACCTATCCGGCAGACAGAGCTGGCTCTGGGGACAGTATGCTCTGTCTCCCTCTTTGACAGCAAAGAGAAAGCTCTGTTGCCGGCCTCTTTTTCTCTTATCTCCCAGCTTGAGGGCAGAATAAGCAAGAATATCCCGGACAGCGAGATCTCAAAGCTGAACAGAAATGCCGGGGGTTCCCCTGTGGTTCTTTCCCAGCCTGTGTTCCAGCTTTTGACGATGGCCCGGAAATTTAGTATCTTATCAGAAGGAATGTTTGATGTGACCATAGATCCGGTAGTGGAGCTGTGGGGCATCGGGACAGACCATGCATCGGTGCCTGATCCGGATAAGCTCAATCATGCGGTTTCCCTGGTGGATTACCGCAAAGTAGTGCTTGATCGGGACCGGAGCAGCGCTTTCCTGCCGGAGAAGGAACTGGCTGTTGACCTGGGGGGCATAGCAAAAGGGTATATTGCCGACTGTGTCAAGGATTTCCTGGTTTCCCATGGTGCCGGCGGCGGTATTATAGACCTGGGCGGCAATATTCTTGTCTTCGGGAAGAAACCTGATGGCAGCGATTACCGTATAGGAATCCAGGATCCCTTTGGAGGCCGTGGTTCATCCATAGGTGTGGTGTCCATGTCCGAAGGCTCTGTGGTGACATCCGGCATCTACGAGCGGTTCTTTGAGCAGGATGGAAAGCGGTATCATCATATCTTTGATGTAAAGACCGGTTTCCCGGTGGAGAACAACCTTTCTGGTGTCTCCATAGTGACCAGGGAATCAGCGGCCGGCGATGCTCTTTCCACCGCAGTCTTTGCCCTGGGGCTTGAGAAAGGGATGGCGCTGGTGGAGAAAACTGATGGTGTGGAAGCTGTCTGCATCACCAAGAATAAGGAAGTTTATATTTCTTCCGGTCTGAAGGACTGTTTTACTCTTACTGACCGGGATTTTACAATGCGAGGTGCGTTTTGATCTGTGATATCTGCGGCAATGACAATGCCATTATGCATATACGTCAGATTATGAATGGAAAGAACGATATGTCTCTGAACCTGTGCGAAAGCTGTGCAGTGAAGAACGGCTTTCAGATAGGTCAGGAGAACTCCATTCATATTCCTGCTCTTCTGGAGAAGCTTAAGAGCTACAAGAAGGGGCTTTCCCAGGAAGATATGAATGTGGTGTGCCACAACTGCAACACAACTCTGGCCGAAGTGAAGCGGCACGGAACTGTGGGGTGCAGCCAGTGCTACGAATATTTTGATGAGTATCTTTCCACATATTTCAGGAGCCCGGGTGAAAACCGGCAGAAGGGCGGACGTGCCAGAGGACCTGTCCGGGAGGTTATCTCTCAGGCAGAATACAAGAAGGCTCTTGAGAAAAAGCTGGAGCAGGCCGTATCTATCGAGGATTATGAATCGGCCGCCGTGCTCCGGGACAAGATAAAGGCTCTGGTGGAATAATATGGATCTTTGTACCGATGTGGTACTTAACTCATATGTAAGATTGGCCCGCAACATAAAGGACTGGAAGTACTTTTCCCGTCTTACAGGGGCAGAAGTTGGCTCTTTGAATCTGCAGCAGGGGGAAGCTATGGACAAGCTTCCCGATTTCACCTTCCGTGCCCTGGATGAACTCTCTTTCTCCAAGCGGCAGCTGATGGTGGAGAAAAACCTCATAAATCCTGAATCTATCGTAAGCTCAGGAAAGTATGTGGCAACTGCTCCTGGAGTTAGGCCTTTTGTAATCTTCAACGAAGATGACCATATACGGATAAAGTGCTTTGTCCCAGGTCTTGATATTTTTACTGCATACAACAGCTGTGCCGATGTGGAAAAACGGCTCCGCACTGTCTTCGAGTTCCAGAATCATCCTAAATATGGATATCTTACAGCTGCTGTGGATGACTGCGGTACCGGGCTTCATGTGTACACAACTATGTTCCTCCCCGGTCTTGCCCTGGATGGAAAGCTTGAGCAGTTCTTCAAGACCGCTGACTCTTCCGGTGTCCAGGTGAAAGGGTATGTGGACACTCTGGATTCCACTCCCAAAGGGTGCATCTTCCTGATAGAGAATCAGATGGCGGCTGGCAACAGTGCTATGGATGTGCTTACCCGCATGAGTGATATCTATAACAACATTGTGGATATGGAGCGGGAGTCAAGGAGCCATGTTCTGGAAACAAAGCGCCTTGAAATAGAGGACCGTGTGATGCGCTCTTACGGTATCATCCAGTATTGCAGGAAACTGACAATCTGGGATGCCCTTGAGCTTATAGCAGATATTAAGCTGGGAGTCTGTGCAGGCATTCTTAAGGATATGCCTGAGAATCTGGATTCCCTTTTCATAGAGATGCAGAAGTATCATGTGCTGGCCGACGCTATGGCTGGCCCCTTTGATAAGGATGACATTGATGTTGATATTCTGCGTGCCGATACCCTGCGGAAAAAGCTGGGGATAAAGGAGGCTTCGATTGGTTAAGGAAGCGGTGAAAAGCAAAACTCCTATGCTGGACAGCTTTGCCAGAGACCTTGTGCTCATGGCATCTTCTGGACAGCTGGATCCTATAGTGGGGCGTGAGACCGAGATAAACAGGCTTATGCATATTCTGGCCCGACGCAGGAAGAATAACCCTGTGCTTATCGGAGAGCCTGGAGTGGGAAAGACTGCCATTGTGGAGGGTTTTGCCCATAGGGTTGCACAGGGGACAGCCCCCGAGGTGTTCCTGGATAAGCGCATCATGGTAATCGATATGGGCTCCCTGGTGGCTGGAACAAAATTCCGGGGCGAGTTCGAGGAGCGGCTCAAGAACCTGGTGAAAGAGGTGGAGTCGGTCAAGAATGTGATCCTGTTCATAGACGAAATACACACTATTGTGGGGGCAGGGGGCTCCGAGGGGGCTGTGGATGCGGCCAACATCCTTAAGCCGGCCCTGGCCAGAGGCACCTTCCAGTGCATCGGCGCCACCACCATGGATGAATACCGTAAGCACATAGAAAAAGATGCTGCACTGGAGCGGCGTTTCCAGACAATACTGGTGGAGGAGCCGGACAGAGAACAGACTCTGGAGATTCTTAAAGGACTCCGCACCAACTACGAGAACTTCCATAACGTAAGCTTCAGCGACGAGGCACTGGAGGCGGCTGTAGATCTTTCTTCCCGTTATATAACCAGCCGGATGCAGCCTGACAAGGCTATAGACCTGTTGGATGAATCGGGGGCCCACTGCCGCATAGCCTTTGTGGAAAAGCCTGCCGAGATGCTGAACATAGAGGATAAAATCCAGCGCCTAACCGATACTAAAAAGCATTTTGTGCAGGTTCAGGCTTACGAGGAAGCGGCCAAGGTGCGGGACGAGATAAACAAGCTTAAATACACACTTGATATGATGGGGCAGGAGTGGCGTGCCTCCCTGAAAAAGAACAGGAATATCATAGATGTGGAGGATATCTGCCGTACCCTTTCCTCCATGACAGGCATACCGGTTTCTGGTATCTCCCGGAACGAGACCGAGAAACTTCTTAAGATGGAGGAGTACCTGCACAAGTATGTTGTTGCCCAGGATGATGCCATCAAAGCAGTATCTGCGGCAATCCGCCGTTCCAGGGCAGGAATAACATCTCCGAAACGGCCCTTGGGATCCTTCATATTCCTGGGGCCTACCGGTGTGGGCAAGACCTATCTTGCAAAGCAGCTGGCCCAGTACCTTTTCGGCAGCGAGGATGCACTTATCCGGGTGGATATGTCAGATTATATGGAGAAGCACACCACATCCCGCCTGGTGGGATCTCCTCCGGGATATGTGGGTTATGGCGAGGGTGGCTGGCTTACCGAGAAAGTACGGCGCAAGCCATACTGTGTCATTCTTTTCGACGAGATAGAAAAAGCACATCCTGATGTGTTCAACCTGCTTCTGCAGATGCTGGAGGAGGGGGAGATTCAGGACAGTCTGGGTCATAGGGTTTCCTTCCGCAATGCTATCATAATTATGACCAGCAATGCAGGAACCCGTGAGTTTGCATCCGATTCCATGGTGGGCTTCCGCCGGGAAGAGGAATCGGAGAGCCGCAGCACCATACGGTCTGCAGCCCTCAACGAGCTTAAGCGGAGCTTCCGGCCGGAGTTCCTGAACAGAATTGACGAGATTGTGGTGTTTGATCTTCTGAGACCTGAGGAGATAGAGGCTATTTTTGACCTGATGATTTCCGAGCTTTCTGATCGGCTTAAGGAGAAAGGAATAACTCTTTCACTGTCTCAGAAGGCAAAGCGGTATTTTATCGAGAAGGGCTTTGATGCCAAGTTCGGTGCCCGTCCTATGCGGCGCCTGATTCAGAAGGAACTGGAGGATGAGATTGCCCTGAAGCTGATCAACGGAGAGCTTAAGCCAGGTTTTAAAGTGGTATTCTCAGAACCATGCCGGGGAAAAGCTTTCTCGCATCTTCGATGTTGTTGTAGACAGCCAGCTTCTCGGAAGTGATCTTGTATTTCTTTGAGATTTTGTCCAGGGTGTCACCAGTCTGGACAGAGTAGGCCACTATGGAACTGCTTTCTGCGGCCAGGCTCTGGGAGGAGCTGTCAGAGACCAGTGATGAGAGCATTATGGTCTCGATGCTTGAATCTGCAGGTAAAGCAAAATCTGCTGGTCTTTCACTCTTAGGTACGAGGGTGCCTAAGTGGTAGAGAAGCAGGGCTCCTGCAAGGCAGACAGCCCCTTTGAGCACAAATTTGGAGCAGAGTATGCCGGCGCACTTCTTAAGTGCCGGAACCATGTCGATCTGTACTTGGACTCTCTTCTTCTCTTTGCAGGTTTCTACCTGAGTTTCAGCCATAAGCTGACTGTAGTTGAATATTTCGTTCATAATGGGTAATTATTCTATCGACAAGATTCGAAGTAAATATTAATATAATTTTGATGGAAAAAACAAAGAAAGCCCTGCTGGTCTTCGCAATAGCAATCATTTCCCTCTGCGGCATCTTGGGCCGTTACTTTTATCTTATGGTGCTTACTCCAAGGGATGAGGCATCTGCCCAGAAGAACTACCGGGTGGAGCGGGGACCTATATTGGACCGCAACGGCGTGGTCCTGGCTATACAGACCAGGCTTTTCAGAGTGTCGGCATGGCGCCCTACCTTGAAGAATACCGATTATGTGGTGAAAAAGCTTTCTGAAATCCTGGAGATTCCTGATGAAGATATAAAAGAAAAAATCGACAAGACTAGCGGAAAGCTTATTCAGATAGCCCGCAAGGTCTCCTTCGAAGCGGCAGAGAAGATTCAGGATCTGCTTAAAAGCGGAGAGATATCCGGTATCCGTGTGGATAATGACTATGGCCGCAGCTACCCCGAGAAGGAGCTGGCATCTCATCTTATAGGTTTTGCAGGTGAGGATAACAAAGGGCTTGACGGAGTTGAGCTCCAGATGGACAAGTACCTCTATCCTGTGGGGGATGAGAAAGCATTTTCCGGTGTTGTATATGGAAATCAGGTTTACCTTACTATAGATGTCAACATTCAGAATTTTGCCCAGCAGGCATCCATGGACGTAATGGCCCAGTATGAGCCTATTGATGGTGTCATAACTCTGGTTGCCGATGCCAAGACAGGGGAGATACTTGCCTATGTCTCCATGCCGGAGCTGGATCTTAACAACTATACAAAATACAGGGCCGACGATCCTATCAAGCGGAATAAACCGGTGATCTACACCTACGAACCGGGCTCTGTCTTCAAGGTGTTCAGCATCAGCTCCTTCCTGCACATTCCTAACGGAATAAAACCGGAATCACGGTTCTTCTGCAACGGCTTATACACCAATATCTCAGGCAATCCTATCAAGTGCACAGGAAAGCATGGAGATATCGATACCGGCGATATAATAAAGTATTCCTGCAACCCGGGAACCTGCACCGCATCAGAGTCAGTTTCTCCGGATGAATTCTATTTCATGATCAAGCAGTTCGGCTTTGGAGAAGCTTCCGGTGTGGAGCTCCCAAGGGAAGAGAAAGGCAATGTGAGACCCCCTGCCAAGTGGTCCGACAGATCAAAGGCTACTATGGCCATGGGACAGGAGGTGCAGGTCAATGCCATGCAGATCATCAAGGCTGCCACTGCAATCTCCAACCACGGAATCATGCTTATGCCTCATGTCATCAAGAAGGTGGTGGATGCCACCGGACATGTGGTGTTCGAGAACGACAAGCAGCCGATCATGGAAGTTGTGTCTCAGAAGGTTGCAGATGAAATGCTCCTTATGATGGAGCGGGCTTCTGTGGACCGTGGTACTGCAAGGCGGCACAATGTGGGCGGCGTGCGCATGTCCATGAAAACCGGTACAGCCCAGGTGTGGGATGATGCAATAAAGAAGTATTCCGATGAGAAGTTCACAGCCTCCTGTATTGCGATTTTCCCAACCGAAGATCCCCAGTACATAATCTACAATGTTGTATTCCATCCTATGAAGGGCGGTATAACCACTGGTGCGGGAATCGCAGTTCCTGCTGTGGGCAAGCTGGCTAACGACATAATCTCTTACAGAGGAATGCAGCGCACCGGCGATCCAGTCCTTGGGTTTGACGGGGCCATAAATGTGCAGGAAAAGAACTTTACAGTAATTGATGTTATTCCAGATTTCACCGGAGCTTCCAAGAAGCACCTGCTCCCTCTTTTCAAGGATGACCGCTTCAATCTGAAGATAAAGGGAGATGGCTGGGTAGTAAAGCAGTCTCCTGCCCCAGGCACACCTGTGGAACCAGGTATGACATTGGAGTTCGAGCTCCAGTAATCAGAGAGCAAAATCAGAAAGAACTTTTTTCTTGGTCTCTACTGTAACTCCGTCAGACATAGTATAAGTCTCGATGGAGCGGACAGCTTCGGGCAGAAGGTCATCTATCTTAAGGAAGTCGTAGGACTCTTTTATCTTCTCGAACACAGGCTTTGTCAGCGGGAACTCAGGGGCAAACATGCTGCAGCAGTCATCGTATGGCAGGATTGATGTATCGTATGTGCCGATTCTCTTTGCTATGGTAGTGATCTCTTCCTTGTCCATGCCGATGAGGGGCCGGAAGATAGGGTAGTCGGTGCTGCTTCCTGTAAACCGGAGGCTCTCTGCAGTCTGGCTTGCCACCTGGCTTAAGCTTTCGCCGGTGACTAATGAGTTGCAGTCCCGCTCTTTGCACACATAGTGGGATATCTTCATCATTGCTGCCCTTGAGAGCAGGGTGGATTCATTCTTGTGGCACTTCTCTGAGATGTGGGTCTGCACCGGAGTGTAATTGACCACATGGAGTTTGATGCTTGGCATATACTGTGAAAGAATCTCGGCCAGATGGATGACTTTGTTCAGTGATTTATCGGAGGTGAAGGGATAAGTATGGAAGTAGATGGCTTCCAGGGCAAGACCCCGCTTTGCCATCATGTAGCCTGCAACTGGAGAGTCGATGCCCCCTGAGAGGAGCAGCACACCACGGCCTGCACAGCCTGTTGGAAGACCGCAGAGCCCCTTTGTGTCAGGACCGTATAGATAGGCCTTGTCCCGGAGCTCGCAGGTAATTGAGAAATCAGGATGCTTAAGATCCACCTTTAGATCCGGATACTTGTCCAGGACCACACCGCCAAGCTCGCAGTCAAGCTGATAGGATGAGAGGGGGAAACTCTTGTCTGCCCGCATTGCCTTTATCTTGAAGGTCTTGTGATTGCCTTCTGCCATAAGCTTGTCTGCAATGTCACCGCAGGCCTTTTTTATGTCATCAATATTCTTCTCAACCTTTACAGTTTTTGAGAAAGCGACGATGCCGAAAACATGGGCAAGAGTATATTCTATCTTCTCGATTTCTTTCTGGTCATCGCCTTCGTAGTGCAGGTAGAAACGGCCCGAGCGGCCGGTGATCACAACATGGATGTCACCCAGCTGACGGTGGATGTTGTTGGTGAGCCTTTTCTCAAATATTCTTCTGTTTCCCCCCTTGAGGGAAATCTCGCCGATTTTTATCACATACATTTGTTCCATGTTTTACCTCAAATTATCGCAGTGCTTTACGCAGTATGCCGCTCTCCTGGTCCAATGTCTTTATGAACTGCTCTATCTCTTCCTCTGTTGTGGTGCTGCCGGTTGATACTCTGATTCTGGAGAATGAGATATTGTCGGCAACTCCCATGGCAGTTAAGGTTTTGGACTGTCCCTTCTTTCGGTTTGAGCAGGCTGATCCTGTGCCTACGCAGATGCCCTTGTCGTCTAGGGTCCGTGCCAGAACCTCGGCTGGAATCGGAACTGCAGCCAGAGAGAGAACATAAGGTGAATAGTTTTTATCTCCAGGTTTCCTGTTCTCAGGAATGATCTGGTATGAGTTATTTGTTGCTATCTTATTCAGAAGAGTGTCCATCAGATGATATGCATGGGCACTGTTTTTATCCAGGTCGGCCAGTGCTTTTTCAAGGGCCAGCGTCATGCCGTAGATTGCAGCTGTATTCTCAGTGCCTGGACGAATACCGTTCTCCTGGCCACCGCCCCGGACCATAGTCTGGATTGTATTCTTTAGAACAAGTATGCCTGCACCCCGCGGGCCCCTTATCTTGTGGCCGCTTATAGCCCAGGAGTGGATATTAGGGTCGGCAAAGTTAAGCTTCACCTTCCCGGTACCCTGCACAGCATCGCAGTGGAAGTGTATCTTGTGGCCGCAGTGCTGGGCAAAGTTATGTACTGCTGCTGCCAGCTCATGAACAGGCTGTATTGCTCCGGTCTCGTTGTTCACCGCCATTACAGTAACCAGCTTGGTGTCTGGAGTCAGGGCTTTTTCCAATGTGCTTGGTTTGATGATGCCGTCAGCACCTGGCATTAAGTATGCTGCCTTGTATCCGTTCTCTGCCAGCACTGCAGCGGGCTCCAGCACTGCCGGGTGCTCGATGGCACTTACAAGTACTGTGCCCCGAGAGGGCTTTCGCAGCAGGGAAAGGAGCACTATGTTGTCGCTCTCGGTGCCGCTTGAGGTGAAGAATACTTCTTCTTTTTTTACCCCCAGTGCTGCGGCGCATCGGATCCTGCATTCCTCAAGCACAGCATTGGCCTGCTGCCCTGTCTGATGTACAGAGGATGGATTCCCGAAAGTGCGGATTGCACAGTCGGATGAGGCTTTGATTATGTTCGGATCCGGCACAGCAGTAGCTGCCCAGTCAAGGTAGATACTCATAGTACGGAGTATATAGCCAGCAAAGATAAAAAACAAGACACAGTTGTTAGTACACACATATAAATAGAGGCACAGATAAAGATACGGCCTCGGCAGAGCGCGCTCCCTTCGGGCCGCAATGCCTCGGAAGCCCTATTTTGGCTCTTGCAGGACTTATTCTATTTTTTGAGATTTGTTTCGCATTGAGTGGAAGTGCTGTACCTCATCGCGGTGATACTTTGTGCTTTTGACAAAATGGTGCAGTCCCAGTATTTGCATAGCTGGTAGACTGAGACTGCTAGGATCATTTATTTTCGTGTAACTTTGTATTCTATTTCTCTAATTACTCTTCCTTTTACATCTAATTCATGTTCATATATAGAATATGGTGCATATTCCCATTCTTTTTCAGTTTTAAAACGAAATCCATCTTTATAAATGCAATTATTAACTTGTTTTATATTGCCTAAATAATCTGAAACCACCTTGTTTTGTTCCCCATTAATATAACTAATAAAATTATCGTTATCATTTTTAATTATTACATAACTATATCCTTGTCCATAATAATATGGCGTATTTTCTCTATGTAAATAAGGATTTGGTTTCCAATATTTCATTTGAATAGGCATATTATTGTTACTAAATGTTTTTCCATCACTGGATGCTATATATATTGCATTACCTTTTTCATTATATTTATAAGCAAAAAGTTCTTTTGTTTTATTAGTGATTAATTGCCCAAATTCGTTTACCGTCATTGTTTCTGTCAAAGAAGTTATATTTCTTTTTTCATCATATTCAACAGTACATTCTAGTTGAATTGGGTCTCCATAATAACCTATGTAATTAATTAATGAATGAACAACTTCGCCATATTCATCATATTTTAATTGAGCATTAAATTTGCTAAATGAATTTTCATATGAAACAATATTCCCTGAATGATCATATGAATATTTTTCACTTCCACTAAAGCAAAGGGTCATAACTTTAATACCATCAAATACTTTTTCAGCCCCAGTTTCAAACTGTTTCCTAATAATCCTGTTTTGGTCATCGTAGTAATAATCTGTTATTTCAGTTATTACATGATTTTCAAATATTGGTAGTCCTTCAGAAATTTCTTGTTTTACTAATTCTTCACCAATCTGTAATCCATTGTTTGTTATGAGCTTTGGTGTGTCCTTTAGAGTTTGTCCCTCTACAAATGCTGCAGTGCAAAATAAAAGTAGGGTTGTGAGAATCAAAGCCTGTTTTAGAATGGGTTTCATAATGTTCTCCTTTAATATGTTCGTTTGCTATAAGCAGAAAGAGTATTAATTATTGTTTGGACATCATTAATATCCAAGACAAGCCAAATTGAATTACTGCTGGATATCGGCCAGCCCTTTTCTTTCCAATTATTATAACCATTTCGTCGAATCGCGAGGTGGGTTTTCCCATTCCATTCAACAATAGCTATAGCTACAGACCCCTGTTGGCCGGAGTATAGTATTTTTTTTATTTTAAGATTTTTTTGTGGGCTTTTCACATTTTGTGGTTGAGTGTAAGGCATATTTTCTCCTATGTAAAAATACACAATTAAAATTAACATACTATAAAAAATACATAATATCAAGCGAAAAATATGTAAATTAGGCTATCATACCACTATGGGATTCAAAGAAAACCTGAAAAGCGAACTCCAGTACACGGGTATGACAGTGCGGGAATTGGCCGAGAAGTCGGGCGTGAACAAGCAGACTATCGACAACTATCTGAGCACCCACAGCTCCATGCCGTCGGCCGAGTCGGCGGTGCGGATTGCGCAGGCCCTCGGTGTGTCGGTGGAATATCTGGTGACAGGCAAGGATGCAGCTTCTGATTCTGTTACGCGGTACGCTCCCGAAGTGCGCAAGATTGCCGACAGCGCCCAGGCTATGGATCCCTATCAGCGGAGCCTGCTCTCGGCCCTGATCAAGGCTATGAGCGGGAAATGAAGACAATTTTTTATTGACAACCCCAAGGAACGATGTTATATTTTATTTGAGCGGGGATGAAAGTCTCGGCTTCCATTGAGAGGGGCTTTTTCAAGCCCCTTTCCTTTTACTTCAAATACATCATATTTCTTATTTTCCCTGCCAACTTCTATGATTACTAAAAAGCCATCATGATTATCCATCCGCCGCAGTTTATCTTCTATCCAACTTTTAACTTTTAGTATGGAAATAAGTTTATTTATACTGAGCAACACCCCATCTGCCTGATGAACGCTTTCCCTGAAACGGGTTTTTATAGATGTTTCTGAGCCAGAAGGACCTTTAATATCAATAAACATTCCTGCAGTAATGATGTCAGGATTGCTATGTTTTTCAATGTAAATTATATTGCCTTCTTTTTGTGGCAACATAAATACGTCATAACCAAATTTATCTGAAAAACGTTTAGCAGTTTTAAATTCTTTTTCAAATATTTCTTTTTCATCTTTACTCTTAAGTGTTTCTGTAATTCTTTCTTCATCAACATAAACATTTCCAAAGATATATTCTGGTTTATACCGTGATTTGTCTGTATATTTTGCAATTATTGCTTCCTTGGAATTTTCATTCATACACTTCCTCCATGAGTCATTTACTTCTATTACTTAGAAAAAGTTCATTTTGATTTGACTTTTGCGAAAAATAAAAAAAATTTAAGTGTGTCTTATTGCTGGGATAATATTGGGGTGGTATATCTGCACCTTGTCAAAGGAGGGTTATGTTTATATATTTAAACTATGAAGGTTGGTTTTTATCAGTTTGTCCCGGAATTCGGGAATGTTGAGAAGAATATACAGACCATGGTGAATGCAGTGAAGGCTGCAGATGCAGACCTTGTTGTGTTCCCCGAGTTGGCCACATCGGGCTACCTTTTCCTTGAGCAGAAGGAAGTGGAGGAGACCGCAAGCACAGTCCCAGGCCCGATGTCTGACGCATTCTCAAAAGCAGCTGTAGAGACAGACACCGCAGTTGTAGTTGGCTTCCCGGAGAAGGCTGACGGTGTGTACTACAACTCAGCACTCATAGCCACACCTGACGGGAAGGTGCAGGTATATCGCAAAAATCATCTCTTCAACGAGGAAAAGCTTTTCTTCAAGGCTGGCAACCTGGGTTTCCCTGTTTTCGAGGTTAAGGGTGTGAAGGTGGGCGTCCTTGTATGCTTTGACCACATGTTCCCGGAATCGGCCCGGACCCTGGCTCTTAAGGGGGCACAGATAATCTGCCATCCTGCAAACTTGGTTCTTCCTGGCTTTGCCCAGATCACATCCTGCTGCAGAGCTCTGGAGAACGGCGTTTTCTGGATTCTGGCCAATCGCCACGGTACAGAGGACCGGAAGGGGAGGAGCCTTTCCTATTCGGGCTTAAGCCGCATTGTGGACAACCGGGGCAAGGTGATTGCATCGGCAGGTCCGACAGACACCGGCTTCTATGGCGTGGAAATAGATCCTTCCAAAGCATTTGATAAAAAAGTGGCACCCATGGCTGACCTCTTTGCAGACCGGCGCCCTGA
>JAFXTY010000070.1 GCA_017535435.1 Spirochaetia bacterium
ATCAAGGCATCTGCCCTTGAAAGCGAGTTTGCAGAGATGAACGGCTGGGAGGCTGAGCCTGAGGCTGCTACCCTTCTGGCTGGTCTTGGAATTCCCGAGGAGATGCATGACAAGCTTATGAAGGAGCTGGACGGCGGTGACAAGGTGCGGGTGCTCCTGGCTCAGGCCCTTTTCGGAAACCCTGATATCCTGCTTCTGGACGAGCCTACCAACCACCTGGACCTTGAATCCATAAGCTGGCTTGAGGATTTCCTCAACCACTACAGCAACACCGTGATTGTTGTATCCCACGACCGTCACTTCCTTAACACTGTGTGCACCCATATCGCAGACATCGACTTCGGCCAGATCAAGCTGTATGCCGGAAACTACGACTTCTGGTACATGGCAAGCCAGCTGGCCGCAAAGCAGCGCAAGGACGAGAAGAAGAAGCGGGAGGACAAGATTGCCGAAATGAAGGAATTCATCCAGCGCTTTGCCTCCAATGCCGCAAAGTCAAAGCAGGCCACATCCCGTAAGAAAGTGATCGAGAAGCTGACCCTGGAGGAGATGCCCTCCACAAGCCGCAAGTTCCCATACATAAGCTTCAAGCCGGAGCGGGAATGCGGGCGGAACATCCTGGATGTGAAAAATGTATCCAAGACCATTGATGGGATGCCTGTGCTCAAGGATTTCTCGCTGCAGGTGCAGAACGGGGACAAGATTGCCTTTGTAGGGCCTGACCACCTGGCCAAGACTACCCTCTTCCAGATTGTATCCGGGGAGCTCAAACCCGATTCCGGCAGCTATGAGTGGGGTCTTACCATCACTCCGGCCTACTATCCGAAGGACAACTCAAGTTACTTCACCGATAAGATGAACCTGGTGCAGTGGCTCCAGCAGTACACCACCTCTGATGATGAGAGCTATCTCAGGGGTTTCCTGGGAAGGATGCTCTTCTCCGGCGACGAGGCCTTGAAGAGCGTGAATGTCCTTTCCGGAGGAGAGAAGGTGCGGTGCATGCTGGCCAAGATGATGCTGAGCGGAGCCAACACCCTGATCTTCGACGAGCCCACCAACCACCTGGACCTTGAGTCTATACAGGCGCTGAACACCGGCCTGACAGAGTTCACAGGGGTTATCCTGATGAACACACACGACCATCAGTTTGCAGACACTGTGGCAAACCGGATAATCGAGTTCTGTCCAGAGGGAAAGATAATCGACAAGAGGATGGGCTTTGACGAGTACCTGATGTCTGATGATGTGAAGGCACTCCGGGACTCCATGTACCATGAGCACCAGCGACTTTCTATCTAAGCCCTATACCGTGCGGCTTGAGAAGCTCCTCTCCAACGGCTGCAGCCTGGCCCATGTGGACGGAATGGCTGTGTTTGTCCCCTACGGGATACCTGGTGAAGAGGTGCAGATAGAGATAACAGAATCCAAGAAAGGCTACCTGATGGGGAGGTTAATGGGTATTACAGACGCCTCTCCCGACCGGGTTATTCCGAAGTGCCGATTATTCGGCAGGTGTGGCGGCTGCACGCTGCAGCATATAGGCTACAGCCAGCAGCTGGAGCTTAAGAGGCAGATGCTGGCCGAGGCCCTGGAGCGGACCGGGCACCTGACCGAGGCCGACCTGGCTGAAGCACCTGTGACAGTGCATCCCTCGGAGCCTTACGGCTACCGGGTGCGGGTGCAGCTCCATCCTTCAGAAGGCGGCGGGGCCGGGTTCATGGCCAGCGGCTCCAACCAGGTGCTGAAAGCCTCCAGCTGCAACACCTGCTGCCCCGGCATAAACCGGCTTCTGGCCGGTGGTGCGGAGGCTGCTGGCGAAGGAGGCCTGATCCTGAAAGAGCGCACCACCTTCTTTGCCCCCGACGGGGAGCAGGTGTTCAGTGCAGCCGCCGGGAACAAGACCCTGGATATAGAGATAAAGGGCAAGACGCTCAAGGCCAGCCCACAGTGCTTCTTCCAGAGCAACCGCAGTATGTTTGAGAAGATGCTTGCAGTGCTTGACGGTATGGTTACCAGCGGTGACACCTGGCTTGACCTTTACTCCGGCATAGGAGTGCCTGGAATCTTCTTCACCGACCGTTTCAGACAGCTTTTTTTCGTGGAGGAAAGCCCTGTCTCTGCCCGGTACGGAGCCCTTAACACCCAGCCCTACGCCAACTGCCACTTCTTCAACATGCGGTGCGAGGATTGGGCCCTTTCCAAGCGCAGGTGCAGGAATGCCGATGCTATCTTCGCAGATCCTCCCCGCACAGGGCTCTCCACTGCAGTAAAGCAGTATCTGATCAAGCTGAAGGCCAAGAAGCTCTACTACCTCTCCTGCAACTTTGTCACATTGGCCCGGGATCTTGGGGAGCTGGTTCACGCCGGTTATCGGATAGAGAGCTTTGATATGTTCGACTTCTATCCCCAGACTGCCGACATGGAATGTTTAGTAGGAGTATCGTATGGATCTTAATGAACTCAGGAAAGAGATTGATGCTGTGGACCGCCAGATCGTGGCCCTGTTCGAGAAGCGTCTGGAGATATCGGAGCGCATGGCAGAATACAAGAAGAACACAGGAATGCCAGTGCAGGACAAAGCACGGGAGGCTGAAAAAATAGCGCAGGTTCAGAGCCAGGCCCACACCGACTTCAGCCGGCAGCACATCGAGGAGCTCTATACTTTACTTATGTCATTAAGCCGGAAGCTCCAGGAGGAGCTGATAAAAAAAAGTTGATCCACACCCGATTCGAACGGGTGACCTCCTCCTTAGGAGGGAGGCGCTCTATCCAGCTGAGCTAGTGGACCAACGGATTAACTATAATCAAAAAAAGGCTTTACTGCAAGGATGCTTTTTTCTTCTTTTCCTCTTCCTTCACCTGGTTCCAGAGCTTCAGCACCTCTTCGGGTGTGCTGGCCTTGGCATCACCGAAAATGTGAGGATGACGCCGTATCAGCTTCCCGTTTACGCCGGCTAATACATCGGCCATCGTGAACTTGCCTTCCTCGGCCTTGATCTGGGTTATCATGGCAGCTACCAGAAGCACATCACCAAGCTCCTCGCAAAGGTTCTCATCGTCCTTCTTGTCAATGGCCTCCAGGGCCTCGTTGCACTCCTCCAGAAGATCCTTCTTAAGGCTTTCCGCAGTCTGCTTCCTGTCCCAGGGGCAGCCGTCGGGGGCCCTGAGCTTCTCGATTATACCGCAGAACTGTTCAAAAAGTGCTTTTCTATCCTGTTTTTCCATAATCAGCCTCACAGAACCTGGAGAATAAAGGTCTTAAGATACTGCCCCTCTGGGAAGGACATCTTGAGGGTGTGGTCGGCAGGCTGGGAAAGGACAGCAAGGATGCGCACATCCCGGCCGCTCTGCCCTGCGGCAATCCGGACGCAGTCCCGGAAATCCTCCATAGTGACAGCCCCGGAGCAGGAGCTGGTTATAAGGATATTGCCGCTTGTAAGCTTCTCCAGGCATTTCCTGTTAAGACGGACATAGGCCTTCCGCGCCTGCTCCACTGCATCGTGGCTCTTGGCAAAGGCAGGCGGGTCGCACACTATTATATCGTAGGAGCCTGGGCGAACCATATCCAGGTATTCGAACACATCCCGGTTCACAGTCTTCACATCGCAGGTTTTCTCGGAAATCTTATTCAGACGCACCATCTCCTTAAGGAGGGACCGGGCCTTCTCAGAGACATCCACACCTGTAACCTGCACAGCGCCACCGGCTGCCGCAGAGAGGGAGAACCCGCCGGAGTTGCAGAAAAGATCCAGCACCTTTTTCCCATTGGCCATGAGACGGAGGGCCTGCCGGGCAGTACGCTGGTCCAGGAAAAAGCCTGTCTTCTGGCCGCTCTGACAGAGGGCTATCATCTTAAGGCCGTTCTCGAAGAATATCGCCTTGTCTATGTTCTCGCCGAAAGTGACCACAGGGGCACAAGAAGGGTCATCAGAGCGTTTTATCACACATTTTGGGGAAAGTACCTCAACCAGTGCCTTTGTAATCAAATCCGAGGCCTCCTCGAAGCCCTCAGCCCCCAGCTGGAATACAGCGATGCTGCCGAACACATCCACGATAAGGCCTGGGAACCCGTCGGCATCGCTATGCACCAGCCGGAAGCCGGTGGTATCGGCTTCCAGAAGCGAACGCTTCTGCTTCAGGAGAGACCTGAAGCGGCTGGTGAAGAAGGACTGGGTAAAGCCATCTATGTGCTCACGGCTCACCATCCGCACCCGGATGCTGTTCCTTCCATGCCATGTGCCGGTACCCAGGAAGGTGCCGTCGGCAGCCAGCACATCCACCAGAGAACCTGGCTTAAGATTCAGAGAACGGTCCACATCCTTCTCTATGGCACCGGAGAAAACCCAGGGGTGGCCTCCCTTGAGGGGCATGTCCCTCCCCCTTTTAAGAACAACCTGTGGCAAAGACATAGCTTCTCCTTACGGCTTCTTGTCGCCCAAATATTTAAAGTACTCTAAACCAGTAGAGAATATCTTGTTGAAGGCAGGAATTGTATCCTTGTAGCTCTCCATAAGACGCCAGAACTCGAAGAACTCCTCGTCCTTGGAATAGGCATCTGCATAGATGGCAGTAGCCTCGGCATCGGCCTGTCCCTTGATCTCGTTTGCCTTCTTGTTGGCCTCGGATATTATGGACATCCTCTCGTTTGTAAGCCTTCCCAGCCACTCAAGCTTCTTACCTTCGCCGTAGGAGCGGTAGGCCTGGGCTATCTGGTTCCTGTCCTTGATCATCCTCTTGTAGACGCTTTCTGTAAGGTCATCTGAATACTTGATCTGGCGCAGGATTATATCTATAAGCTCCACACCGAACTCGGGAGTAAGACGGCTTGCGGCAACCAGCATCTCCTCTGACAGGGCATTACGGCCCACCTCGATGGAATCATAGATGACGATAGTCTGGGTCTGGCCGGAAGGATCCTTAAGCACCTGCTTCTTTGCTCCGTTCTCAAGCCCTTCCTCGATGCTCTCCTCTATGCTCTCCCCTTCAACCATAAGCTCAGACTCTCTCTTGATCTCGTTGATCACGTTGGAGTTCCTGACAACTTCCCGCAGGAAGTTCTGTGAAATTACAGTACGGAGGGATGATTCAATAATCTCGTTGAGACGTCCCTGTGCCGCATTGATAGTGGTTACAGATGCGTAGAACTTTGCAGGATCCACAATCTTCCACCGGGCTGTGGCATCAACCCATACGAATAGTTTCTCCCTGGTAGGGATACGCTGGGATTCGCCGTCCCATGCCATAATCTTCTTAGGATACTTGGTCACCTTGTCCACGATAGGAACCTTGAACTTGAGACCTGCGTTGTATTCTGTCTTTATGATACGTCCGAACCGGGCAACAATTGCCTGCTCCCCTTCGGAAAGAATATACATAGGGCCGGATGCCACAAAGAGGAAGACCAGCACAATGAGAGCGCCGACAGTAATCTTGATGTCATTCTTTCTTGCTGTCATCTTGCACCTCCCTTGCCCTGAAGATTCTTGAGGGGCAGGAAGTTCTCCAGGTTCTTGTCCACCAGATCCCCCGCATTGCCGTTCTTGAGGACAGACTCGATCATCTCGATGTAGAGCCTTGTCTTGGTTATATCCTTGCTCTTGGCATATTCCTCATAGACTGAGTTGAAGCGGGCAGCCTCTCCCTGGGCCTGGTTCACCCTCTCCTTGGAATAACCCATGGCCTCCTGCACAATCTGGTCGGCCTGTCCCCGGGCCTTTGGAATCTCGTTGTTGTAGGCCTCTTTACCTTCGTTGATGAAACGGTTCATATCCTGCTGGGCCTTGGTGACATCCTCAAAGGCATCCTGCACCTCGCCCCTCGGCGGAACAATGTTCCTGAGTTTCACAGCAATGACATTGATGCCCAGGTTGTAGCTTCCAAGGACGCTGTTCATAAGCTCCTGGCCCTGGATCTCTATGTTGTTCCGCTCCTCGCCGATGACATCCATGATGGTACGGTCCCCCACCAGCATGTTCAGGGTGGACTGGGAGATATCCCTTATGGTCTTCTCCTTCTCAAGTACGTTGAAAAGCCATGCCCTGGGGTCTGTGATACGGTACTGGATGATCCACTCCACATCCACGATGTTCAGGTCGCCTGTCAGCATCACCGATTCATCGGGATAGTCGTTGGTCTGGGAACCGCCATATTCGTTGGTCCTGAAACCGAAGGACATATTCTGTATAACCTGGGTGGGAACATTGTAGTTCCGCTCAATGCCGAAGGGAAGCTTCATATGAAGTCCCGGCCCTGTTATCCGGTTGAATTTTCCAAGTAAAAGTATTACTGCCTCTTCCCGCTGGTCCACCTGATAGATACCTGTTGCCAGCATTCCCACAATAAGCACACCAAGGATGATGGTTGTGAGAGTCTTGCGGCTGGGCATCTTGAACTGAGGCGGCCTGTAGGTGAAAGGAGGATTTCTGTCGCTCATTCTCTTCTCCTAAAAAAAAAGGGGTTACCCTATTGTAACCCCTTTCAAACACAATGTCAAAACTCAGGCCTTTGTAAGGAATCCCCTCTTAAGGCATGATGTACAAATCTTTACTGTCATAATTCTTCCATCAATAACTGTTCTCATCTTAAGAAGATTTGGTTTCCATACTCTCTTTGTCTTATTCTGTGCGTGGCTTACATTGTTTCCGGTCATTACACCTTTTCCACATAAATCGCATCTTCTAGCCATTTCTTCACCTCGTCTTGGTAGATTATCAAGTTTATCTTTTTTTGACAATACCTTTATAAAATATTATCATTTTTTACCCATGATTGCGCCTGTCGGACACACCTTTACACACTCGCCGCAACCGTCGCACTTTGTATCCACCAGAGAGTGTCCGAAGGGAGCATGCATCCTGGTCTTGAAGCCACGGCCGTCGAAGGAGAGGATATTGAGCCCCTTGATCTCGGCACAGGCTCTTACACAGGAGCCGCAGCTTATGCACTTTCCTGTCTCGATCCTGATATCTTCATGGGAATCGTCCCTGTCATAGCCCCTTCTCTCACCCTTGAACAGGTGGGCATCGGCACCATAGCGTGTCGCATATTCACGGAGCTTGCAGTCCTTCTCTTTCTCGCAGCCGCACTTAAGGCACCGCTGTGCCTCGGCTCTCGCCTTCTCTGCTGTGAAGCCGGTCTCGATCTCCTGGAAGCTGCTCTTCCGCTTATCCATAGCAATGACAGGCATAGTTATGCGCTCAGCCTTCTCCTTCCCCTCGAAAAGGGATTCCGGGACTTCATCAAGAGGCCCCATGGAGGAGTTGAAGAGCACAGGCTCTCCTGTAACCTCTTCCCCTGCCAGGTACTGGTTGATGGAGTATGCGGCCTTCCGTCCTGCAGCAGCGGCCCTTACAGCGATATCGGCGCCGGACTGGCAGTCGCCGGCAGCAAAGATTCCCGGCCTTGAAGTCATGAATGTCTTAGGATCTGCAGCCACAGTTCCCCGCTTTGTAAGCTCTATACCCAGATCTGAAAAGCAGTCGGTGATAACCCGCTGCCCGATGGCGGCGATTATAGAGGTGCAGCTTTCGGTGAACTCAGAGCCTTCTACTGGCACTGGGCTCCGACGCCCCGAGGCGTCAGGCTCTCCAAGCTGCATCCTGATGCACTTGAGAGCCAGGCCATCACCTGTCCGCTCTGCAGCCAGGGGGGCGGTGAGGTACTGAATCTCCACACCCTCGGCCAAGGCCTCCTCTATCTCGAAATCGCTGGCCGGCATCTCGGCCCTGGTCCTGCGGTACAGGATGATGGCCTTGGAGCCCAGCCGGACTGCGGTCCGGGCTGCATCGATAGCAGTGTTTCCGCCGCCCACTATAAAGGTCTTGGTGCCCAGGTCAACAGCCTTTCCTTCGGCAACCTTGCCTAAAACTTCGATTCCGGCATATATACCCTGGTTTTTCTCCCCTTCTATCCGCATGGAGGAAGAGCCCTGGGCACCGGCGGCGATGAGGAGGGCGTCAAAATCTTTCTCCAGCTCCTTTGCCTTTATGTCTCTGCCGATGGCAGTGTTGTATTTCACTTCCACACCCAGCTTCTCGATGGCGCCGAACTCATCCATAAGGACAGAGTCGGGCAGCCGGTAGTATGGAATACCGTAGCGGAGCATACCGCCGGACTTGGCATGGGATTCAAACACAGTAACCTTGTGGCCGGCCAGAGCCAGGTAGTAGGCGGCTGCCATTCCGGCAGGGCCTGCACCGATTATTGCCACCTTCTTGCCTGTTGCTGGTGCCGGGGATGGGAACTGGGGAGCCCCTTTGGCTTTCTTCTCGGTGTCTGCGATATAGCGTTTCATGTAGCAGATAGACATAGGCTCCTCAACCCGTGTCCTGCGGCACTGGTCCTCGCAAGGGCGAGGACAGATACGGCCAAGACAGCCGGCGAAGGGGGTCTTCTCCCTTATCTTGTCAGCAGCCTCCAGCTCCTTTCCTTCAGCTACTAAAGCCATGAAATCCTTTATGGGGATGTTGGCAGGACACTCTGACTGGCAGGGGGGCATACAGTCGCCGCAGTGATCGGACACCAGGAGGTTGATGCACATCTTACGTGCCTTGTCCACCTCGCCACCCTCTACTGTGACAACCATTCCTTCCCGCACTTTTGTGGCACAGGATGGGACAAAGTTGCCCTTGCCCCCTTCCACCTTCACAGCGCATACAAAGCAGCTGGTGAAAGGCTGAAGTCCCTGGGCATTGCACAGAGTGGGTATGTCGAAGCCGCATTTCCGGGCAGCTTCAAGTATAGTAGTTCCCTGGGGAACTGCAACATCTATTCCGTTTATTTTAAGATTCACTTCGTTCATATCAGATAACCCTTATAGCCCCGAATTTACACTTCTCAATACACATCTTGCACCGCACGCACTTGGCAGGGTCTATGACATGCGGCTTCTTTACAGAGCCTGTTATTGCCTGCACCGGACATACCTTGGAGCAGGCTGTGCAGCCTTTGCACTTGTCAGCTTCTATCTCAATCTTTATAAGAGGCTTGCATACACCTGCAGGACATTTTTTATCCTTTATGTGAGCAATGTACTCGTCCTTGAAATAGCGGAGTGTGGTCTTCACCGGGTTAGGTGCCAGCTGACCGAGGCCGCAGAGGGAGGATTTGCCTACAACATCTGCCAGCTCCTCCAGCAGGGCCAGGTCTTCCATGGTCCCCTCTCCCTGGGTTATCCGTTCCAGGATCTCCATCATACGCTTGGTGCCTATGCGGCAGAAGGTGCATTTGCCGCAGGACTCAGCCTGGGTAAACTGGAGGAAGTATTTGGCCACATCCACCATGCAGGAGGATGAGTCCATCACTATCATACCGCCGGATCCCATTATGGCGCCGGTGGCACCGATAGATGCATAGTCGATAGGTGTGTCGAACAGGCTCTCGGGTATACAGCCGCCGGCAGGACCACCCATCTGCACTGCCTTGAGAGGCAGACCAGTGGAGGAACCGCCGCCGATTTTCTCTACAATCTCACGGATGGTAAGTCCCATGGGAACCTCCACCAGACCTACCCGCTTAACCTTTCCTGCCAGGGCGAACACTTTGGTTCCGAAGCTCTGGCCATAGGAATATTTATTGAAGGATGCAGCCCCGGATACCAGGATGCGGGGAACGTTTGCGTATGTCTCCACATTGTTGATATTGGTAGGCTTAGAATTAACTCCCGATTCTGCAGGGAACGGAGGCCTCAGGTGAGGCATACCCCGCTTTCCCTCGATGGAGGCGATAAGGGCAGTCTCCTCGCCGCATACAAAGGCGCCGGCTCCCTCCTTTACATGGAGAACGAAGTTCTTGCCGGAACCCAGTATGTTGTTCCCCAGAAGGTTCCTCTTCTCGGCGGCATCAATTGCTATCTTAAGACGCTTGAGGGCCAGAGGGTATTCGGCACGGCAGTAGATATAGCCTTCGTCGGCCCCGGTTGCCCAGGCACCTATAAGCATACCCTCGATGACGCTGTGGGGGTCTCCCTCCAGGATGGCCCGGTCCATGAATGCACCTGGGTCACCTTCGTCCGCGTTGCAGACCAGGTATTTCTTATTCCCTTTTGCCCCCTTCAGGAACGCCCACTTCTGGCCTGTCAGGAAGCCGGCGCCGCCACGCCCCTTGAGGCCCGATTCCTTAAGCAGGTTTATCACATCATCACCGCTCATGGCAAGGGCTTTCTTTATCCCCTCGTAGCCACCTGTGGCAATGTATTCATCTATGTTCTCAGGATCAATTTTTCCGCAGTTCTTAAGGGCTATCTTGACCTGCGGCCCCACAAAGCTTTTGGTTCCCTCATCATCGAAGATGCGGTTTGTCTCCGGCAGTCGGCCGCTTTTTACTCCATCAAGAAGCTTTTCTGCAAAGGCTACATCCACCTTGCCGAATGCTGTCTTTACGCCGGCTGCCACAACCTCTACAATCGGTTCCTGGAAACAGATTCCGATACAGGAGGTCTTCTTGAGGACAATGTCTGCAGTACCAATATTCTTATCGAAAAAGTCGTAGACTTCCTGGGCTCCGGATGCGATTCCGCAGGAGCCAAGTCCAACTATGATATCTGTCTTCATTTCTTGTACTCCTCCAAAAGCTCCTTAAGGCGGGCTCTGGTCATCTTTCCATACACCTTTCCGTTGATCATGACCACAGGGGCCAGGGAGCAGCAGCCCAGGCAGGATACTATCTCCAGGGTGAACAGCCCATCGGGAGTGGTCTCGCCGCTCTTTATTCCCAGGTAGCTTTCCGCTTCATCTATAAGGGAGTCGGCACCAGCCACAAAGCAGGCAGTTCCCTTGCACAGCTTTACTATATTCTTTCCAAGGGGGGTGAACCGGAACTGTGAGTAGAAGGTTCCTACACTGAAGAATTCAGCTGGCTTTATCCCTGTCACCTCGGCAACTGCATTCACTAAATCTTCGGCCAGATAACCACGGCGGCGCTGTATCTCCTGCAGAAGAGGGATAATCCTGTCCTTGGTTCCGCCGATGTCGGAGACAACTTTTTCAGCCTCGCTCAAAACACCATTGCAACAACATTTGTCTTCCATTATTTCCTCGCAAAACTTTTGCGGATGGTCTGGACTGCTTCGGGTGTGCCGCATACTGCGTAATCCCGTAGTGCGCTCCTGTCCACCAGCTCTTTATATTCTATCTTTTTTCCATTCAGGTATTCAAGTTCGAAACCAAGCTTCCTGATCACTGCATGGGAGGCGGCTATATCCCAGATGAAGCTGTTGTTGATGAGGGCTCCGCTTATCTGAGAATGAAGAATGATGGCAGACATACTGATTATGGAGGAGCCTGAGTTACGCACCTTGCCGCAGAAGCTGGAAAAATCGAAATAGCGGTGGGCGGTGGAGGGGGCCATAACCTGCATGGGATAGGCGGTCTCCTTCTCCAATTTAAAGGCCCGACCGTTCAAAGTGACGCTGCCATTCTCCTCGGCCACCAGCAGGCTGCCGGCAGGGCCCCAGGATGGAGCGTAAACTATGCCGCCCACAGGCTCCAGGTTCTTTAAAAGCCCCAGGGCTATGCACCAGCCCGGCATTCCCATGCTGTAGGTGTCGGTGCCATCCAGAGGATCCAATGCAAAGGTGTATTCGTAGTCCGGGTTATAGGAACTGGTTGAAGCTTCTTCTGCAATTATGTTCACTCCTGGATAATATTCCTGGATCACACTGGTTAGGGCCTTGTTTATAGCTATGTCCACTGCAGTGACCACAGAGCCGTCGGTCTTGAAGGAACGGACAGCGCTGCTCTGGGCATCAAGGGCAAAGGAGCCTGCATTCTTTATGTGATTCACCAGGGGCAGAAGTTCCATGTCAGCCTGAAATAGTCGGGTAAATATCGGCCCATCTCATGATAAGATCGCGGAAATCCTTAAGTGGTTTGGAGAAATATTTCTCGCTGTGATAGATCATGTAGTATTTGCGTCTGAAGTTCTTGTCCGGAACAGGGATTGCAATGAGCTCGCCGCTCTTTATCTCCTTGTGGACAATGCTCTTGGTAAGGAAAGCCATTCCCATGTTGTTCTCCACCAGTTTCTTTATAGCCTCGCTGTTGGAGATCTCGTACTTCATGCACATATCAATCTTGTTCTTTTTAAGGAAGGCATCCACAACCTTGCGGATCACGGAGCCCTGCTCGTGCATGATTATCTCCCTCCCATCCAAGTCCTGCAGGTTCAGTTCCTGGGTGCTGGTGAACTTGCAGTTGGGGCTTGCCACCAGCACAATCTCATCCTCCAGAATCTCATGGACAGAAATCTTAGGGTTCTGCACCGGGGCAGAGATGAATCCGATATCTTCCTTGAGCTCCGAAATGCTCTCGATGATATCCTTGTTTGTGGCAGTCTGGATAGAGATGCTGATCTCGGGCCGGGTCTGCTTGAAGTCCCTGATGATGTAAGGAATGTGGTAAGATCCGAAACTTTCTGAAGCCAGGATGCTTATCTTGCCCTTGTTGTACTCCTGGAAGTCCTTGATAGCCTCCTCGGCCTGGGACTCCATGTCAAAAATCCTCTCTGCGATTGTGTAGAGATTAAGCCCTGCATCGGTAAGAATGACCTTTTTGCCAATGATGTCAAGGAATTTAAGGTTGTAGTGGCTCTGCAGCTGCTTGATCTGCTTGGTTACAGCCGGCTGGGTTATGCAAAGGAACTCAGCAGCCTTTGTAAGACTCTTGTACTTGGCTGTAAAATAAAAGGTTTTTAAGTGATATAAGTTCATAACTATTGTTTATGATATACTTACTCAAGTTTATAGTCAAGAGGAAAATAATGTTATATTATGTTATATTTAAAATCGATTACTTCAGGAGATCAAGCTCTGACAGCTGTCTCAGGTCTGTAATCTCAGGCACACCCAGGGTGTTCTCCGGCCAGTTCCGCTTTACAGAGTAGTGCTTGAGCCACACGCACTTTATTCCTGCCCCATGAGCTCCCTCTATGTCCACACGGTAGTCGTCGCCTACGTAGATGACTTCATCCTCGGTGACACCAAGGTTCTTGAGCATCATCCTGAAGGGTGCAGGATCCGGTTTGGCAGGAATTCCGTCGGTGCCGGAGAGGATGTAGCTGTCAAAGTACTTGCAGGCCCGCTCGAACTCGGGGCTCTGGAGTGCTCTGGTGGAGCCGTCCCGCTGGGAGTTGCAGATAAGACCCAGCTTGTATTTTTTCTTAAGGTTTATGATAACTTCTTCAGCTTCAGGGAAAAGCTTCATGGCATCGATGACAAACTGCCAATACTCGTCGGCAAGCTTGTCCAGAAATGCATCGCCAAGGTTTTTTCCATAGAGGGCCTGAAGCTCAAGCCACTGGTTCTTGCGGTTGAAGTCTGCGGCAAGGAAGTGCTTTTTCCGGATCTCACGGAAATGCCCCATGAATGTCTCAGTGTCAGTGATTCCCAAAGCCTCAATCAGTTTGTTCTGGGCATTCTTCTCCCCATCCTTATAGCCGCTGGCAGCATCTCCAAGTGTCTGCACAAAGTCAAAAACCAATGCTTTGATCATATTCCCTCCATATTTATTAAACCATTAAATAAAAAAAAGGCTCCCCGAGGGGAGCCTCATAAGCTTAGACAAATCAGTCAAGGTAAGCTGGCTTGTGTGGCATATCAACTCTGTCGTCGCCGATGAGCTTCTTAGCCTTTGCAAGATACTTTCCGAATACTTCGTCGTCTGTTGCAACATACCATGCTCTTGGAACAGCAAGTCTTGTTGTGTTGATGAAGTGTCTGAAGTTGATGTTGTCAGAGTGGCTGTTTCCTGTCCATGTACCGCAACCGATTGTTGTTGTGAATTCCTGGCCAGCGAACCAGCTTCCGGAGTTAACAACTGTGTTAGGCATGTTGATGTTTACACGGCCTGTAGGAATGAACTCAGCAAGTCTGTACCACTGCTCTGGCTTTGTTGAATGAAGTGCGCAGCTGTGACCAACACCGGAGAAGTACAGGTTCTTCTTGAGATCGTGGATTTCTGTCTCGAAATCTTCCCATGTCCATACTGTGAGGACGAGAGAAAGCTTTTCGTTGGAGAACATATCTTCTGGACCAATCTTCTGTCCCTTAACCATGATGAACTTTGTTCCTTCTGGTACGGAGATTCCAGCAATCTTAGCGATTGTCTGAACTGGTTTTGCAACGATGTCTCTGTTAAGAGTATGTCCATCAGGCCACATAGCAGCTCTGAGTTTCTCTCTGCTTGCATCATCCAGCAGGTATCCACCTACTTTCTTGAGTTCTTCCATCATCTTGTCGTAAATGCTTACGTGGATGGAAACTGCGTTCTCGGAAGAACATGATGTTGCGTTATCGTAGCACTTGGAAGCTGCGATGCACTGAGCAGCGTGCTTCAGGTCTGCAGATGGGTCTACGATTGCTCTTACGTTACCAGCACCTACTGTTACGGATGGTGTACCTGCAAGGTGTACAACCTTGATAAGTGCCTTTCCACCAGTTGCTACTGCGAAGTCACACTTCTGCATAAGCTCTACTGTCTTCTCGTTGGAAGGCTCTGCGATTACCTGGAACAGGTCCTCTGGAGCTCCGATAGCCTTGAGTGCTTTTCTTCCCCAGTTAACTGCGTTTACTGTAGCAAGCTTTGTTCTTGGGTGTGGTGAGCAGATCATAGCGTTTCTTGTCTTAAGAAGTGTAAGACCGATGAATGCAGCTGTGATACATGGGTTTGTACATGGACATACGTTAGCAACAACGCCCATTGGTTTTGCATAAGTTGTGATTCCTCTGATTGGGTCTTCCTTGATGATTCCACAAGTCTTTGCACCCTTCATATCCCACAGGATACCTCTTACCTTACCAGCTTTTCCGTACTTGTCAGCGTAAACGCCCATTCCGGATCCTTCGTAAGCCAGCTTAGCGCCTTCTTCAGCAACCTGCTTCTGGAGATACTGCCATCCAACGATAGCAACGATTTCATCTACTTCTTCCTGTGTCTTGAACTCGATCCACTCGAAAGCTTTTCTACCGCGTTCATACATTTCAGCAATGTTTTCTTCAGCCATTTTTTTCTCCTAAAAAAAATTTTTACGTAGCGTCCCTACGTGAATAGACCCCTGCCGTAAAGACAGGGGTTAAAATCAGTCAAGCCGAGAGGCCTGCATCATCATTTCTTTCCTTTTCCGTGAACGACCTTTCTAGCGTCGTCAAGAACGAAGTCAATAGCGAAGCCGGATCCAGAGAGCTCTTTAGCCTTTCTGTCCCACATCTTCTTCCATTCTTCTGGTGTCTGAGCCTGGCCACCCTTGAATGCGCCTCTCTCCTTGAGGGATGGAACTGGTCTGTCTGTTGGGCCATCGTACCACTCTTTTGGAGTAAGGGTCTTACCATATGTATCGAAGCCGTCTCTCTCGCACTCTCTCTCAATCTCTTCGCAAACGTGTGCGCCAGCGGAGAATGCTCTGGTAACGCCCATGATACACCATGCAGCATCTGGTGTGAAGTCAAGGTCCATCATTGCAGCTGTAGCAGCAGCCATGAAGTCAGCCTCAACATATCCGATCTTAGCCTGAGCAGCCTTAACAACTTCCTTCAGGAATGGGATATACTTAAGCTCTTTCTTTCCAGCAAGAGCCTTCTCAGCATATGCCATAAGATCTTTTGGTGTTGGGTCCTTAACATACTTCTCATCGATTCCGAAGTGATCCTCGTGATAGCACTCTTCTACACAAAGAGCAGCTGCATCTGCAGCAGAGATTCCCTTCTCAGCAATCATGTTGTAGTATTTCTCAAGCATGTAACCGAAGTTCTTGAATGCACCATAAGCCTCACCGAATGCAAATACAGAAGCACCTGCAGCCTGTGTAAGGTATGATTTTCCTCTAGCTACCAGTCTTGCAACCAGTGCTGGGTTGGAAAGTCCGTCCTCAAGTCCTACGAGAAGGATATAATCGAGAACTTTTCTCTCCTCTACCAGAGGGATTCTAGCCTGGAAGTCGATGAACAGAACATCGCAAACACCATAGCCAGCTTCTACCAGCTCTGTTGTATCATAACCTCTGGTTACGATTCTGTGGATGTTCTTGTATGCAACTTCAGAAACCCACTTGAAGTGAGCTCTGTTGTCGTCTGGGAGACAACCAATCTCTCTGTTTGTATAGTCAAAAAGAAGGTTAGGATTTCCGAGGTTACCAATAACTCTTCTCTTTGCATGCTTCATGCCAGCGATTCTCTCATCGCAAACCTTTCCGGTCATTCTATTAACAGCAACGTCTTTCAGATCACCCATTTTTTAAATTCTCCTGTCTTAAGTTCGTTCATAGCATAAGCTTCTCTTTCTGACTGAAGAGGAACTTCTCTGTCTTCTGGTCCGATGTACTTGATCATTGAAAGGTCAAGCATCTGTACCATTGGTTCGTTTCTGGATGCACCCCAAGCTCTACCTTTCTTCAGTGTGAAGAGAGCGTGGCAGGAGCAGCTGTAACCTCTGGTTACGCATCCGATTGTCCAAGCTGCGTTTGGAGAGAATCCCATGTCGGAGAGAGCTGTGTTACCAGCACCGATCATGTTAACTGCTACATAGGATCTTCCTTCAGCAAATCTTCTTGCATAGAAGTGTTTCTCAAGAGCTCTCTGGAATTTCAGGTAAACACCTACAACTCCGATCTCTTCCTGTTTCAGGTGTGTCGGTTCTGCTCTTGGGTCGCCGTCAAGGTGCTGTGGCTGTCCCATTCCCATTACTGCTCTACCTGCATCCATGTACTCATCAACACACTCTACAGCAACCTGTTCAACTGTCTTGTGCTCAAGAACTGCTCTGTCGAGGTATTTTTTCATCATGTAGCCGTGCTGTGCTCCAGGTCCATGAGCTCCACCGAATGTTGCAATAGAAGCACCAACTGCTGCTGGAAGCATTGGATGTCCGTTCATAACACCGATTGCAGCTGCTGCTGAAGGTGACATTGAGTGCTCAAGGAATTCTGCAACTTCGTAGTCGAGCATTGCTCTTTCATTCTCTGCAGGAATTCTGCCCTGGAAAAGAATGTACAGTCCATCGATAAATGTGTAGCCAGCGTTTGCGAGCTCGCGCACATCAAAACCGCGAAGAACTGTTTTTTCTTCTGTCTTGTAAGAAATACCAGTCTTTCTCTGGATCAAGGGTTTACGATCCATACTTTACTCCTCCTAAAAATATTAAATTCACCTTCCGTCTCGATGTTTCCGGTAAAATTTTTTTTGTTTGGCTTAAGTTTAATCATTTCAGAGAAATTGTTCAATAGAAAGCAAATTGCAACTTTAATATTTTATTTCATAATTTTAATAACTGGAAGTTATTGCTTTGTGATTTTTATTCATATTCAGTTCACAATATTGCTTGATTATAAGATTTTTTTCACTTATAATGTACCTCTATATAGCAACAGGAGGAAGCCATGGAAGCATTTATAAAGAAGATGACAGAAACAGCAATCAGCAACAATTCCATCGATCCCGCACTTTATTTAAAGTACAACACCAAACGAGGCCTTCGGAATGAAGACGGCTCCGGAGTGGTGGTGGGACTTTCCCAGATCGGCGATGCCCATGGTTATATCTTTGATGAGGGAACCCTGGTTCCGGACGAAGGTAGACTTACCTACCGGGGAGTTCTGATCAACGACCTGGTCTCCAATGCTATAAATGAAAAAAGACATGGCTTTGAGGAGACAGCTTTCTTCCTTCTTTTTGGAAAGCTTCCTACAGCCGAAGAGCTGGAGGAGTTCAACAATGTTCTGGATGAGTGCAGGCAGCTCCCAGCCGGATTTGCCGAGGATATGATACTCAAGGCTCCCAGCCGGGATGTGATGAACAAGCTGGCCCGGAGCGTGCTGGTATGCTACTCCTACGATGCCGATGCCGACAATGTGTCAATAGACAACGTACTGCGCCAGTGCATAGAGCTGATAGCCCGGTTCCCAACCATGATCGCCTACGGCTACCAGGCAAAGGCTCACTACCACGACGGCAAGAGCCTTTTCCTCCACGCTCCGGCCCCGAAGATCGGGACTGCGGCCAACTTCCTGCGGATGATCCGACCCGACACCAAGTACACCGAACTGGAGGCCTCGGTCCTCGATATCGCCCTTATCCTCCACGCAGAGCATGGCGGTGGTAACAACTCCACCTTCACAAACCATGTGGTGACCTCGGCCCAGACCGACACCTACGCTGCCATAGCCGCAGCCCTCTGCTCCATGAAAGGCCCGCTCCACGGCGGCGCCAACAAGAAGGTGAAGAGGATGATGGAAGACATAATGGAGAATGTTCCAGACTGGAAAGACGACGGAAAGCTCATAGACTACCTCCGGAGGATTCTGCGCAAGGAAGCCTTTGACAGAACAGGGATCATCTATGGCTATGGCCATGCCATATACACCCTGTCGGACCCGAGAGCCCTGCTCCTTAAGAAAAAGGCTGCCGAGCTGGCCGCTGCCAAGGGCTTCGACGACGAGTTCGCCCTGTATAACACTGTGGAGCGGCTTATTCCCGAGGCATTCGAGGCAGAGGGCAAGAACCCCAGGTCCAGCAGCGTGAATGTGGATTTCTACTCCGGCTTTGTATATAAGATGCTGAATATCCCCACAGCCCTGTACACACCGCTCTTTGCCATGGCCCGCATCGCCGGCTGGTCTGCCCACCGGATCGAGGAACTGGTAAGCGGCGGCAAGCTCATAAGACCTGCATATCGTGTGGTGGCTCCAAAACGGCCTTACACCCCTATGAGCGACAGATAAGGAAACTATATATAAAAATGGAAAAAATCATCCAGGCTATAAAAGAGCACAGCACCTTCTACATCTTCGGCCATGTGGATCCGGACGGGGACTGCATAGGAAGCCAGCTGGCCCTGGCCAGGTTCCTGACCCAGCTTGGAAAGAAGACCTCTCTTTATTCCAAGGGAAAGTTCGAGCGGCTGGAGATACAGCGTTTCCAGAGCCAGTTCGCCCATTCTTTTGCACCTGCTGACAAAGAGGGAATAGTGATTATTGTAGACTGCTCCACCCCGGAGCGGACCGGCTTTGAGAATGAGGGGATAGACAAATTCCCCACCATTGTGATAGACCACCACTCCGCCGGTGAAGTGTTCGGCGACTTCCGGTATGTCAGGCCCCAGGCATCGGCCTGCACCATGCTTATCCTGGACCTTATCGAGGCCATGGGTAAAAAGCCCTCGAAAGAGGTGGCCGAGCTCCTTATGCTTGGGCTCTGCACCGACACCGGCTTCTTCAAGCACCTGACCGAGACCGGCGCGCCGGCTTTCGAGGCCGCCGCAAAGCTGACTGCATACGGGGCATCTCCCAACAAAATATATTTTGATGTGAACGGCAACAAGAAGGCTGCCACATTAAAGCTTATTTCCCAGGCCCTGGACAGGGCAACCCTGTATCTGGACGGCAGGCTAATCATAACATACGAGACACTGAAGGATTATGAGACAATCCCAAGAGAATGCCGGGACATAGATACCGTCTACCCTCTTCTTCTTGCCACCGAGGGGGTGCAGGTGGCTGCATCGGTAAAGGAGGACGACCCTGATAAGGTGACTGTAGGGCTCCGCACCAGGTGTGACACCATCGATCTGGGTGCCGCCGCAGCGCTTTTGGGCGGAGGTGGCCACAAAAAGGCAGCCGGCTTCAAGATTATGAATTCCAATGCCGAAGCAGTGGTAAAGCTGCTGGTTGAGCATTTCTCAAAAATACTGGTATAGGAATAGAATTATGGAAGATAAGGAAAAAATTCTTGAACAGTCCATGGCCGAGCTGGCAGAAACACTCTCCACAGTAAACGACAGAGAGCTTCTCAGAGATTTTCTCAAGGCGCTCCTGACCCCTCAGGAATATAATGCAGTTGCATCCCGATGGGCACTGGTACGGCTTCTGGACCAGGGGATGACCCAGCGGAAGATTTCCGAAACCTTGGGACTCTCGTTATGCAAAATAACAAGGGGAAGCCGTGAGATGAAAAAAGAAGACTCCCCCTTTCAGAAGATGATAGATATCTGCAAGAATCTATAAATCAGTCAAATGTAAAATACTTGCTGAATGTCTGGTGGAAGTTGTCCTGAAGCTTGTCAGATGTCAGGAAGTAGTTGATGATGTCTGTCTCTGCGATCTGTCCATCAATCTGATTTCCATACAGCTTGACTGCCTCGTCAATGTCATCCCTGGAAGACTCTTCTGCAAGCTGGAGCACTACAACGCCGCTGTTCAGTATGACAGGTTTGGAATACTCCTCTCCCTTGATGGAGAAGGCCTGGATAAAGAAATCCTTGCTGTACATAGCACCGGAAAGATCCAGTTCTCCCTGCTCCACACGAACCTGGCTGAAGTAATTGATGGCACCATAGTTGACGCAGAAGGGCGCAGTGTCATACACAGAGATGCCTGCCTTTGAAGCAGCACCATAGATACCTTCGGTCTGAGCATCCTTTATGAATGTCTCGGCTGCATTCACAGCCTTATCCTCTACAAAGCCCCGCTCGTAACGGTTCACATAGTTCTTTATGGCACGGATTGTGTCGGCAGATGCAAGGTCAGGATCGGCTGCAGCAGAAGTACAGCGGTAAATCACATAATCGTTTCCAGATTTGATGATGTCGGAAACTGCACCCTGAGCCAGAGCCAGGATTTTATCCAGGTCTGCATCGCTGAACTCAGACTTGAGCTCGTAGCTGTAGGAGACTCCCATTGCTCCGCCGTTGTCTGCAAACACATCGGTGGACTGAGCCTTTGCTGTATCGGCAAAGGATTCAGGATCGGACTGAACCATCTTAAGCACTTTCTTGGCATCGCTTTCGCTTGAGAGGGTAATCTTGCTCAGGCCGATGCGCTTGAAATTCTTAGGATTCTGCTGTGCATATGCTGTAAGGTCTGCATCTGGAATTCTGTCCAGAGGGAAGAACATAAGATGGAAGCTGCGCTGGTTCTTCATAAGACCGTAGGTATAATCCTTCTCTGCATCAGCACTCTTCTGTCCATAGAGATAATCGGAAATATAATACTCCTTGAGCAGGTTCTCCTTGAAGTCTCTGCGGTACTCTTCCCTTTTATAGGAAGGAGTGTTCTGATAGGCCTCCACATCAAACTCGCCGTTGTTCTGATAAGGACCATGCTCAATGATAAGCTTGTTAAGCTGCTCTGAAGAGATATGGGTCTTATTCGACTCAACTTCGGAAAGGATTCCTACATGGACAACTGTGCGCTCAAAAGCACCCCGCCATACACGGTACATATCCCATTTCCAGCTGGAGCTGTCCCCTTCAGGCTTGATCTGCTGTCCAAGAATCTCACGCTGCTGTGCAAAATAGCCGTTCTGGGAGAACTCAATATCCTCTTTTCCATATTTTCCGAAAGAGATGGAACTGGTTGTTCCTCTGACTGCATCGCCTACAACAGGTGCACCTACAAATGTTACTGCAATTACTATAAGAAGTATAACAGAGAAAATATAGAGCACCGGATGCCGGCTGTTCTTCTTTTCCTGTTCAATAGCATTTTTCTCAAGTTGTTTTTCTTTTTCTGCCATAATACTTTATTTTATCATCGGGGACACCCTGTGTCAATTCCAGCACCATAAGCCCCATAAAAAATATTTAAAAACCTTATTGACACCAAGATTGAATAATTGATATATTCTTGTTTGTCAGTAGGGGGCGTGGCGAAGCTGGTTTATCGCGCCGGCCTGTCAAGCCGGAGATCGAGGGTTCAAGCCCCTTCGCTCCCGACGGGGTGCTTTGAAGCACCCCATTTTTTTTGTTCAGAGCTTCTTCATCAGGTTGACCATCTCCACAGCGGAAAGAGCACAGTCGTAGCCCTTGTTGCCAGCCTTGCTTCCAGCCCGCTCGATAGCCTGCTCGATATTCTCGGTGGTGATGATTCCAAAGAGAACAGGAATGCCGTTCTTAAGCCCAACCTGAGCCACACCCTTGGATACTTCGTTGCATACATAGTCATAGTGAGATGTTGCGCCCCGGATCACTGCACCTACTGCGATGACTGCATCATACTTTCCACTGGCAGCCAGCTTGTCGGCAATAACAGGAATCTCGAAAGCTCCCGGAACCCATACTGCGGTGATATTGTCATCCTTCACACCGTGGCGCACCAGGCCGTCCACAGCTCCGTCCAGAAGCTTCTTCACAATGATCTCGTTGAAACGGGAAGCTACGATAGCAACCTTCATTCCCTCTGGAGCAACTAATTTTCCTTCAAACAGTTTCATTTCATACCTCGCTTATATAGTTTAAAATTTTGTAAAAATATGTCCCATCTTATCTTTCTTGGTCTGCAGATAGAACCGGTCGTACTGCTGGGGTTCCACCTCTATGGGAACCCGCTCTGCAACCCGCAGTCCGAAGCCGTCCAGGCCATAAACCTTGTTGGGGTTGTTGGTCATGAGACGGAGAGATTTCACACCCAGGTCCCGGAGAATCTGGGCTCCGATCCAGTACTCCCGCAGGTCGGGCTGGAAGCCCAGCTTAAGGTTGGCTTCCACAGTGTCGCACCCCTGCTCCTGGAGCACGTAGGTCTTGAGCTTGTTTATAAGCCCTATTCCCCGCCCCTCCTGCCGCATGTAGAGCACCACGCCCCGCCCCTCCTGCTGTATCAGCTCCATGGCCTTATGCAGCTGCTGACCGCAGTCGCACCGCTTGGAGCCGAACACATCGCCGGTCATGCACTCGGAATGGACACGACACAGCACATTCTCGCCGTCGCCGATATCTCCTTTAAGCAGGGCGATGTGGTTCTCTCCGGTGATGTCATTCACATAGCCGTAGATATCGAAGTCGCCGTAGTCGGTGGGAAGCTTTGCCTTGGCCTCCCTTATCACATGCTTCTCGTGGATGCGGCAGTAGTCCTGCAGCTCCTTGATTGTTATGAACTTGAGGTTGTACTTTTCTGCCAGCTTCCAGAGCTTAGGGGTGCGCATCATAGTGCCGTCGTCATCCATCACCTCGCAGCAGAGACCGCACTCCTTAAGGCCTGCCAGGCGGCAGAGGTCAACAGTGGCCTCGGTATGGCCGTTCCGCACTAGCACTCCGCCCCGCCTTGCAGTAAGGGGGAACATGTGGCCCGGCCTGCGGAAATCCTGGGGCCTTGACTCGTCGTTCACGCACTGGAGTGCAGTGATGGAACGCTCTGCCGCAGAGATTCCGGTGGTGGTGCTTATATGGTCTATGGAGACAGTGAATGCTGTCTCGTGATTATCTGTATTCTCCGACACCATGGGGGGCAGTCCCAGCTTTGTGGCCAGGGCGGCGCTCATAGGGGTGCAAAGAAGCCCCTTGGCATAGGTTGCCATGAAGTTCACATTGGCCTGGGTTGCAAACTCTGCGGCACAGATCATGTCTCCTTCGTTCTCCCGGTCCGGGTCGTCGGTGACCAGTATTATTCTTCCGTTACGAAGCTCATCAAGGGCCTCTTCTATCGTGTTGTACTTAAAATCCATTTTCCCTTAAAAACTCCTCTGTTATTCTGCTTCTGTGGGGCTCTTCCTGCTCTTTCCGACCAAGAAGGCGCTCCACATATTTTCCAACAATATCGTTCTCCAGGTTCACCACATCACCAGACCTCTTTTTCAGAAGTGTGGTATGGGAACTGGTGTGGGGAATGATGGAGACTGCAAAATCCCTGTCACCCACCTTGGCCACAGTAAGGCTTATGCCGTCTATGGCTATGGATCCTTTCTCAACAATCAGGGCCAGGATGTCTGGTGATGTGCGGACATAGACCCAGGTTGCATTGCCCTCCTGCTCCAGGGCAGCGACGGTGCCGGTGCCGTCGATATGGCCGCTTACTATGTGGCCTCCGAACCGGCCGTCAGCCGGCATGGCCCGCTCCAGGTTCACCAGGTCGCCGGCCTTAAGCTGGCCCAAGTTGGAACGGCGCAGGGTCTCGGCCATCACATCGGCAGTAAAGCTTTTTGTATCCATAGTTGTGACAGTAAGACACACGCCGTTCACCGCAATGCTGTCCCCCGGCCTTGTACCGGAAAGGACCAGCTCTGCCCCTATCTGGATGCGACCTGAGTTTCCGCTCAGGGACACATGGCGTACTGTTCCTGTCTCCTCAATTATTCCTGTAAACATTTTGAAACCTCGTATTCAATAAGAATATCGTCTCCTAAAATCTGTGTCCTGGTGCGGCAGAGCTGGAATGCATCGGCGACCTGTTGGGCACCGGCACCTGACACCGGCCCCAGCGCCCTTTCTCCGCCGAAAATCTTGGGTGCCACATAGCTGTAGATATGGTTCACTATTCCTGCCTCAAGGGCGCTGTAATGGACCTGGCTGCCCCCTTCTATAAGAAGGCTGTCTATGGAACGCCTTCCCAGCTCAGACACCAGAGCCTTAAGGTCAGGCCTCCCGTCGGCACCGGGAAGGGAGAGCACCTCTGCACCCATCTGCTCAAGAGCCCCTTTCTTATCAGCAGAGGCTTTGCCGCCGCACACCACCATAAGAGGTATATCTCGGGCTGTCTGCACCAGATTGCTCTCCAGCGGTATCCGCAGTTTAGAATCCAGCACAATGCGCAGGGGGTTAACTCCTCCCGGCAGACGGCAGTTCAGCATAGGATTGTCAGCCAGCACTGTGTTTATCCCCACAAGGATAGCGGCATAGCGGTTTCTAAGCCTATGGGCATGGTTCCTTGCCTCCTCGCCTGTAATCCATTTAGAGGCGCCGGTCACAGTGGCAATGCGTCCGTCGGCAGTCATGGCATACTTAAGTGCCACATAGGGTTTTCCAGTTGTGATGTAATGAAAGAAAATGGAGTTAAGAGCATCGCACTCCTCTTTAAGGAAGCCAGTCTCCACCTGTATTCCATGCTGTCTCAGATACGCAATCCCTTTGCCGGAAACCAGGGGATTAGGGTCGGCAGAGCCTATGATGACACGGCCCACACCAGAATCAACCAGAGCCTCTGTGCAGGGCGGCTGCTTGCCAGTGTGACAGCAGGGCTCAAGAGTAACATAGATATCGGCACCTTTTGGGCTCTCTCCCCTGCGGACGCAGTCGGCCAAAGCCTCCCGTTCTGCGTGGAGGCTGCCATACTTTGTGTGATACCCCTCGCCTATGATCCGTCCATCTTTTACAACAACAGCGCCTACTAGCGGATTGGGACGGGTTTTTCCCTCTCCTTCCGCAGCCAGCTGGATGGCCCGTCTCATATACTGTTCTTCTGGCATAAAAAAACCCCTGACCCGGGGCAGAAACGTGAAAAAAATCTTCTCTCATCCAGACTATACTGTCGGCTACGGAATCGCACCGTATCGTGCCCATTGAAAAGGGCTCGCTGGCTTACGCTCTAAAAGCGCTCACAGCCGGTAGGGAAATGCTCCCTGCCCCGAAGACAAATCAAGAATATCATTTTATCCCCTATATGACAAGCCCCTCGGCAATATTGACATTTCCGTCTTCTCATTTTATCTTATACATAGAAATATTACAGAAGGACACAATGGTTAACAGGGAGCAGAGGATTCTCCAGGTATTACACGATGGGGGCTTTAGCGAGCTTACTTTTCTCCAGAAGTCAATTATACCTTTGGCATTGGATGGAGAAAACATAATTGCCGAAACTGGAGTAAATGCAGGAAAGATTGTAAGCTACATCATTTCCTCCATCATCTACCTTGACGATTCTGATCCCGGTTTAAAAGTTTTAGTTATCGTTCCATCTGTGGAAGACGTAAAGAAAGTATCAGAGCAGTATGCGCTGTTCTGCAGAGAAGGAGGCTCGAAAATTTCGGTTGTCTCCTTCTCCGAGGAGAATAATACAAAAGGAGAGCTTGCTGTCCTGGAGAAAAAGCCGGACATCCTGATCTCTACGCCAGACAAGATTATAGATCATATCAGGCTGGGCAACTTTGACACCGACTCCATCTTGACCTGTATTGTTGACTGCGGAGATGAACAGTACAACGGCTTCTCCAACGACATCGAGTTCATCCATTCTGCGTTTTCCGTGCTGACCCGGTTCTGGGTCTTCACAAAAGACAGAGAAATGATACCTATTTTTCACCACCTTCTGATTGATCCCCAGATTATTTACAGCAACCGGGGAATCAAGAGCAGCACATCAGAACGACAGGAGGAAAAAATGGAATTCAGTGCAGATCAGGAAACCAAGTACGCAGAACTTATAAAGAAAATGGTCAAGAGCATCAAAGAGGAAGAGGATCCAAACGAAATGAACCAGTTCAAGAAGCTGGTGAAGAGAAATGTTCCTTTCACAATGAGGGGATATTTCAGCGCATACCTTTTCAAGACTCTGGTTACAAACACCAAGCCGGCACATGCCCCAAGCCAGAACAGAGCCGATAAAGATTATAAAACTCTTTTCTTCAACATCGGCCGCACACGGGGACTGAACCCGCAGGCACTGCTCCGCTTCATCGCCGCAACTGCAGAGATTGACGGTTCAGAGATTGGACAGATAAAGATGCATGACAATTATTCCTTTGTGGATGTGGCAGAGCCATCTGTCCAGAAAGTTCTGGACACCCTTAACTCAAAGGTATACAGAGGCAGGACTTTAGCTGTCAATTTCGCGAAGAAGAATACAGAAGCTCCGAAAGCCTGATTATCTTTCGTTGTTGTTCTGGCAGTCGATGCAGAACACTGCGTAAGGTATTGCTCTAAGCCGTCCCTCAGAAATTTTCTTTCCGCACTGCAGGCAGATTCCAAACCGCTTTGCATCGAGACGGGATAATGCCGCTTCAATGCTTGTGAGTTTATCAGCGTCCTGGCTGCTCATGCTTTCAAGCATTTTTCTGTCAATCTCATCAGAGGCGATATCCACATCATCCTTAGGGTCGGCGCTGGAGAAAAGGGAATGGAAGGAATTGTTCTGCGAATTAATGTTGTCCAGAAGTTCCTGCTTTAAAGATAAAAGTGATTTTCTCATCTCCTCTTCAAATTTTTCAGTCATAATTCCCTCCTTTACTATTTGCAGAACAATTGCACAAAAAGGGCTGGTATGTCAACAGAAAAAATAAATTTTTTATAAAAATTTATGATATTTTTTTAGAACCCAGGAAGGAGAACACCAGAAGAAAACCGCATACCACTATGGCGGCATCGGCCACATTGAAAGTGGGCCACCTGTCAAGACCGAAAAGGCCGTAGAATTTCACATCAATAAAATCCACAACACCCAGAGGCCGGAATATCCGGTCCACCAGATTTCCCAAACCGCCACCCAGAATACCGCAGGCAGACCATCTCTGAAGCCTGGTCAGGGAATCGGTCTTAAGAAGATAAACAGCAATAATACCCAGGATGACAAGGGGAACTGCGGAGAATAAAATAATTTTAAGCCACTGTGCCATGGAAGTTCCTATGCTGAAGGCAATGGCTGTGTTGCGGGCATGTATTATGCGCAGGAAGCCTCCCATAAAGCTGGCCCCTATTCCATTTACAGGAATAAGCACAGTTATGAGCCACTTGGTGAGCTGGTCTGCAAGCACTACACCCAGGGTAAGAATAAATGGCAGTTTCTTGTCGTTCTTATCCATTATCACAGTCCTGTGGGAACATCAATGAAGATTGTCCTGAGATCCAGATCAGCGGAAACTTTCTTCGCCACATTCTGAACACCATACACCTCGGTGCGGTAATGCCCTGCAGAGATCATATTGATCCTGTTCTCAAGACAGGTATGATAGACCACATGAGCCGCATCTCCTGTTATATAAAGGTCCACATCCTCATCAATGGCATCAGATACATCATGCTCGCCGCCACCGGTTATCACCGCACCGGTCAGATTCTTCTCCCTGCCGAAGGAAAGGCATGCCAGCATCTCGGCTCTGCTGTATCCAAGCCTGGCAAGGACCTGCTCTGTTGTCACAGGCTCCTTGAAGGTGCCCTTCACCCCCACATCAATCCCCCGGAATTTTCCGAAAGGCTTTAAATCGGCAAGTCCTGCCGCAGCAGCCAAAGATACATTGTTTCCCAGTTCAGGATGAATATCCAGCGGAAGATGAGCCGCATAAAGAGCCATGTTATTTTCCATGAGAAATTTGAGCCGCTGGTAGTGGCTACCGGTGACACACTGCTCATGTCCCCAGAAAAGGCCGTGGTGCACAAACACCATCTGGGCACCTGCTTCCCTGGCCCGGCGGAAACTTTCCATGCAGGCATCAACTGCAAAAGCAATGCAGGTTATATCTGCAGTATTCTCCACCTGCACTCCATTCAAAGAGATATCAGTTCCTGCCAGAGCATCAATGGCAAGAAAGCTTCTGAAATAGGAATCAAGCTCTTCTAACCTCATATTTTTATTATATATTATAAATCTCTTCTTGACAACAAAGAGTCATTCTTATGTAATTGAAACATGGAATTAAAAGCAAAAGACCTGGACTATTCAGTCCCCCTGAAAAAAATTCAAGAATACAGAAAAACAAAATTAGATGAGACAGTGATCGGGCAGCCGAGGGCCCTGAAGGCGCTGCAGTTCGGTGTAGGAATCAATGCAAAGGGCTACAACATCTTTGTAATCGGAGATTCGGGAACAGGAAAGCGTTCCACTGTAAGAAAGGTCCTTACAAAATACAAGAATCGCCGCCCTCTTAAGGATGTGGTATGTGTCTGCAATTTCTCCGATCCCGACTCACCTAACATTCTCTACTTCCAGAAGGGAAAAGGAATAGAGTTCAAGGAGGCTGTAAGGAACTTCATAACACTGGCAAGAAAGAAGCTGCGCATCCAGACCGAGAACAAGGTTTTCAAAAGCGAGAAGACCGAGATATTCAATTTCCACGAGAACGAGGACAACAAGCTCAGGGATGATTTCGAGAGAAGGTTGAACAAGGATCATTTTGCCCTTATAAGATCCAAGGAAGAACCTGACCAGGGACCGGAACTCTATCCTGTCTACAACGGCAACCCGGTTTCCCTGGACGAGCTCAGGGATATGATGAACCAGAAAAAGCTGTCCAAGAAGGAATATGAAAGCTGGAGAGTCAGATACTTCCGCCATATGGACAAGTTTGATGATGTGTTCCGCAAGATCCAGATAAATGCAGCAGCCCTGGATGAGAAAATTGATGAGCTGAAGAAGAAGCATGCCGCCCCTTTCATCGCATCCGGGCTTGAGAAAATAAGGATGGAGTTCAAGGACAAAGAGGTGAACGATTATCTGGATGATATGAAGAAGGATATACTGGATCATCTTGATCTCTTCTTCATAGAGAATCCGGAGCCGAAGGACAGGGAGAAGATAGAGAGCGAATTCACCCGCTACGAGGTGAACGTTCTGGTGGATAATTCCAAGACTAAGAACTGCCCTGTCATCTACGAGACTCACCCTTCCTACAGCAATCTGTTCGGCTCCATCGAGTACAGGCCCGAATCCTCCACAGGAGAACCCAAGAGCAGCTTCATGTGCATAAAGAGCGGTTCCCTCCTTAAGGCATCCGGTGGCTTCCTGGTCATAAATGCAGATGATGTGTCGGTGGATGACTCATGGGAGTATCTCAAGCGGACACTTAAGAACGGAGAGCTGCAGATACAGCCTCAGAGCAGCCCCTTCAGCACAGCGGGATCATTCATAAAGCCCCAGCCTATAAAGATTGATGTGAAGGTGATTCTTATCGGAGATTTCGAGACATTCTTCAAGCTGTCCCATTCCGATGTGGACTTCGGCAAATATTTCAATGTCCTTGCTGTATTCGAGAGCCAGATGCAGTACAACGAGGAGAACATAAGGCAGTTTGTCTGCTTTGTTGTCGAATTTGTCAGGAAGATGAAATATAAGCCCATAACTGACGAAGGAATCGGATATGTGCTTAAATATGCAAGAAGGCTGACAGAGAACAGAAGAAAGCTTTCTGTCCGCTTCTCAAAAATCACCGACCTTATCTCCGAGGCCAACTACTGGGCAAAGGAGATGGGGCTTAAGGAGATCACAGTGGAGTCCCTTAAGAAGGCAGAGGATGAGAAGCGCTATCTTGTGAGCATGTACGAGGATCATGTTTTCGACGAGCTTGAGAATGGAAACATAAAGATCCAGACCGACGGCAAGAGAGTGGGAGCTGTAAACGGCCTCACAATAGTAAGGGATGCCTATGAGTTCGGACACCCTTCCCTTATCACTGCAGTATGCTCTGCCGGAGATGACGGCATTATAAGCATTGAGCACGAGTCTGATCTTTCCAGCGAGATTCTTGACAAGGCTGTGATGATTACAGATGGCTTCCTCCGCGCAAAATACGAAGACAACTATCATATGTCCTTCAGAGCCAGTGTCTGCTTTGAGCAGTGCTATGGAGTGGTGGACGGCGACTCTGCCTCGGCTGCAGAAATATATGCAATTCTTTCATCAGTGACAGGAGTGCCCCTGCACCAGGACCTGGCAGTGACCGGCTCCATGAACCAGCATGGTGACATCCAGCCTATAGGTGGAGTGAGCGAGAAGATAACAGGCTTCTTCAAACTCTGCAAGCAGAGGGGCCTTACCGGAAAGCAGGGGGTGATTGTCCCGAAGAGCAACATAGACAACATCCTGCTGTCCCAGGAGATAATTGATGCGGTTGCGAAGAAACAGTTCCACATCTATCCTATCTCCACCATCGATGAGGGAATAAAGCTCTTCACCGGCATGGATCCAGGAGCCTTCAACGCTCTGGCCAAAAAGAAGTTCAAGGCTTTGAGTGCCAAGGTTAAGAACAGCAAGTGAGACAGAAAGAGGATTTTAATACATACTACCGCAATATATGGCTCGACCGGTGGGATGCCCTTAAGGATGCATTTGCCGGCGAGTCCGATTACTGCACACTGGAAGAGGGGCTATTAAAGCCATACTTCCTGGACAAGGCCTCCACCTACCCTGCCAAGGCGCTGGATGTGCAGAGGGGGGACAGCGTGCTGGACCTGTGCGCCGCCCCAGGTGGCAAGACACTGATACTGGCCCTGGCAAAAGGAGAGGCCGGCACACTGGTGGCCAACGACAAGTCGGCAGACCGGAGGATGCGGCTCAAGGCTGTGGTCAACGAGCATCTGCCGGCATCCATTGCCAGCACTGTGCATATAACAGGCTATGACGCCGCCACCTGGGGTTTGTACCAGAAGGATATGTACGACCGGGTGTTGTTGGATGCCCCCTGCTCATCAGAGCGGCATGTGCTTTCATCCCCCTACTACTTAGCCCAGTGGACCCCGGCAAGGACCAAGCAGCTGGCCATACGGCAGTTCGCAATGCTGGCAGCCGCCCTGGATGCAGCCAAGGCAGGGGGCAGGATTGTCTACTCCACCTGCTCCATATCGCCACTGGAAAACGACGGCGTAGTGGAGAAGCTTTTCAAGAAGCGCAAAGATATGTTCGACATCATAGAGCTGGAACCGGAGATCGGCGAGAAGACCAAGTACGGCATCCAGATATTGCCCGATACAACAGGTGCAGGGCCAATCTACTACTGCTGTCTGGAGAAGCGCTATGGCTGATGTCTCAATCCTCAAGTGTCCCGACTATGGCGAAGAGAAAGTTGTTCAAATAATGAACAAACTCCTGGACAGCGTTGGCCTGGATAAAATCAGGGGCAAGAAAATACTGCTTAAGCCCAACATACTTTATGCCTCCCAGCCAGAGAAAGCAGTCACCACCCACCCTTCCGTGCTCAAGGCTGTCATAAAGTATCTGCAGAAGAATGGCAACACCATATTCGTGGGAGACAGCCCTGCATTCCAGAATCAGGATTCAGCCGGGAGCCGGGCTGGGCTTAAGCAGGTCATAGATGAATGCGGTGCCACCTGGCAGGACTTCACCCAGACTGCAACCATACCGGCACCAGAGGGAAGACTGGTCAAAAGCTTCCAGCTGGCCTCAATCCTGAAGGATGTGGACATAGTAATATCCATGGCCAAGATGAAGACCCATTCCCTCATGTACTACACCGGGGCCATAAAGAACCTGTTTGGCCTGGTGCCTGGGCTCTCCAAGTCGGCCCTGCACCTGCGCTTCCCGGACCGGGACAACTTTGCCCAGATGATCGTGGACTTAAACCTTGCAGTAAAACCTGACTACGCAATAATGGATGCCATAGTGGGCATGGAGGGGCCGGGCCCGGGAAGCGGCTATCCCCGGAATGTGGGGTTGCTACTGGCATCAGACAATGTGCTGGCTCTGGATCTTACTGCAGCCCGTATCATGGGCTATAAGGCTGAGTCACTGCCGATACTCTCCCAGGCCCTTGAGAGCGGCTTCTGGCTTAAACCTGGAGAGGCAATCAACTGCCCTCTTGAGAAAGCAGAAGACCTCCTTATAAAAGACTACCGCCTTATCCGCCATCTCCACGATGCATCAATGTTCCGGGACTACATGCCGGAGTGGGCCTTCCGTCTTGTTAAAAACCTGACAGTCAAGCGCCCTGTCTTCAATCCCAAAATCTGTAAATTATGCAGTGAATGTGTCCGCATCTGCCCTGCAAAGGCCCTGTCGGTGCAGGAAAACAGAATCAAGGCCGACTACACAAAATGCATCCGCTGCTACTGCTGCCACGAGATCTGCAGCCATCATGCCATAACTCTTAAGAAAAAAGTGTTCTGAAAAATGTCACACTTATCTCCTACAACTAAGAATTGATTGTTTACTATTTTTAGCATATAATCAAAAAAACACTTAATTAGGAGATAAACTATGGTTTATTCGGCAGAAGTGGAACATATGTGTCCATTGGCAAAGGCTGCCTATCATGGTCCTGCCCCGATTCCCGAGGAAGGAAAATGGGTTCAGGTGAAAGAGATAAAAGATATTTCCGGCTTCACCCACGGTATCGGCTGGTGCGCTCCTCAGCAGGGGGCCTGCAAGCTTACCCTCAATGTGAAGGACGGCATTATCCAGGAAGCGCTGGTGGAGACTATCGGATGCTCCGGCATGACCCACTCCGCCGCAATGGCCAGCGAGATCCTCATCGGCAAGACACTGCTTGAGGCCCTCAACACCGACCTGGTGTGCGACGCCATCAACACAGCTATGAGAGAGCTTTTCCTCCAGATTGTATATGGAAGATCCCAGTCTGCATTCTCCGAGGGTGGCCTTGTGGTAGGTGCATCCCTTGAGGACTTGGGCAAAGGACTCCGGAGCCAGGTGGGAACCATGTTCGCAACCCTTAAGACAGGCCCCCGCTACCTTGAGATGGCAGAGGGCTATGTGGAGAAGGTGGCTGTGGACAAGGACGGAGCAATCATCGGCTACAAGTTCATAAACTTCGGCAAGATGATGGACTTCATCAAGAAGGGCGATGATCCTAAGACAGCTATGGACAAGGCCCGGGGACAGTACGGACGGACCACACCTGAGCAGGGTGCTGTGAAACTGATAGACCCAAGGAAGGAGTGAGAAGATGGCACTGTTTGAAAGCTATGAACGCCGGGAGGCTCAGATCCTCAAGGCTATCGGTAAATATGGAATCAAGTCTATAGAAGAATGCAGGAAGATCTGCGAAGAGAAAGG
>JAFXTY010000071.1 GCA_017535435.1 Spirochaetia bacterium
ATCTGGTGTGTTTTTTCGTTTGTATAAGTGATCCAGCAGGGCACCTTGGGGCGCACCACCTTCTCGCCGAAGAAGGAGAACTGGAGCACCTCCTCGTCCCCAGGCTGCATCTCCATCCTGTCGTAGTCAAGAGAGCTCTTCTTGACCCGGGCCGGGGTGCCGGTCTTAAGGCGGCCCACATCAAAGCCCATACGGCGGAGGCTTACTCCCAGCCCTTCCGCAGCAGGCTCCCCTATGCGGCCCGAGACCTTGGAATAAGGTCCTATGAAAATGCGCCCCTCCATGAAGGTGCCGGTGGTAAGAACCACGGCCCGGGCGGTGAAGCGCATGCTGCGTTCTGTCATGACTCCCTCGATGGCATGGCCGTCGGAGGATAGGATAAAATCGGTCACTGTGTCCTGGAACAGGTGGAGGTTCCTCTGGTGCTCCAGGGTGTATTTGGCCAGGGCGCTGTATGCAAACTTGTCGGCCTGTGCCCTGGGGGCCTGCACTGCAGGACCGCGGCTCTTGTTGAGCATCCGGAACTGTATCATGGTGTGGTCGATAAGGTGGGCCATCTCGCCCCCCAGGGCATCGATCTCCCGCACTATGTTGCCCTTTGACAGGCCTCCCACCGCCGGGTTGCAGGAGAGCTTGCCGATGGTGTCTATATTCTGGGTTATGAGCAGAGTGCTGAAACCAAGCCGGGCCAAAGCCAGGGAAGCCTCTATTCCAGCGTGGCCGCCGCCTATGACTATCGCATCAAAATCCATATCACTTACCTACACAGAAACGGGAGAACATATTCTCCAGTATGTCGGAGCTGGTTATCTCGCCAGTCAGCTCCCCAAGGGCATTCACAGCCTCTTCCAGATCCACGGCCACCACATCCAGCGGCATCTGGGCAGCCATCCCTATCTTCACCTTCCCTATTGCATCCAAAGACCTGTCGATAAGATCCTTCTGCCGCTGGGAATCGATGACAGCCTCCCCTGTGTCCAGGCGGCGGCTTCCCATGGCTTTGGTATAAATCAATTCCTCAAGTCCATCGAACCCGGCCCCGGTGGCGGCGCTTATGGGTACAAAACCCTCCGGCGCAGCAGCATCAGTTTTGTCTATCTTGTTCCAGAGCGGAATACATGGATGTTCTTTTATAAAGGCCTCGTCCTCCGGTGTCAGCCCCTCGGAGCCATCCACCAGGTAGAGGATTATGTCGGCATTCTCTATAACCATGTTGCTGCGCCGTATCCCCTCCGCCTCCACCGGGTCGTCTGATGAGCGAAACCCTGCGGTGTCGATGAGTACAGCCGGGATACCCTTGACTGCAACAGAGGATTCTATGTAGTCCCTGGTTGTGCCTTTTATGTCTGATACAATGGATCGGTCTTCCTTGAGGAACAGGTTGAAAAGTTTGGATTTGCCTGCATTGGTCCGCCCGGCCAGGGCAATGCGGATACCCTCTTTATACAGTTTGCCCACCTGGTAGGTGGCGGCAAGGCGGCTCAAGATATCGGCAGCCTTGTCCAGCTTCTCCATATCAAAGCCGGCAGCAGGGTCGGCCTCGTCCTCAGCATAGTCCAGCTGTATCTCCACTGCAGCCAGAATGTCGGCAAGAAAGTGCTTGGCCTGGTCTATTGCATCAAAAATGCTGCCGGAGAGCCGGTCCAAAGCCAGGACCTGGGCCTGCCGGCTCTTGGAGAGAATAAGCTCGTTCACAGCCTCGGCCTTGGTCAGGTCCACCTTGCCGTTCAGGAAACTGCGCATGGTGAACTCCCCTGGCTGGGAGTCCCGGAAGCCTGCCTTGTGGAGCAGCTCCATCACAGCCTGTATGCCGGGCAGGCTTCCGTGGCAGAAAATCTCCACCATATCCTCCCCTGTGTAGCTTTTAGGAGCACGGTAAATGCCCAGCACCACTTGGTCCACAGCCTTCTCTCCATCACGGAGCATGCCAAAGGTCAGTGAGTAGCCCGGGAGTTTGGTTATATCTTTATTTCCTTTGAAAACAGAGGCAACCTTCTCGATTGAGCCGGTGCCAGATGTGCGGATTACAGCCAGGGCACTCTCTCCCCAGGGGGTGGCCAGTGCGGCGATAAGCTCTTCTGTGTCATATCCGCTTCTCATAGTAAGAAAATAATATATTAAACTGTGGTGGTGGTCAATAAATCAGTTTTCTTCCTGCTGCGCCACAGATGGATTAAAAATGCAACGCAGATTATGTTGGACAGGAGGGAGCCTGCCGGGGCGGCCAGTCCCATGGGGTACAGTGTCGCCGGCCAGAGTATGACTGCCAGATAGGTGCCTGGGATGCGCACCAGTATTACAGAAAGCACGTTGTGTATGAATGAGTAGAATGCCTTGTTGTAGGCGCAGAAATAGCCGCTAAAGCAGAAGTGGATGCAGGCCAGCATGCAGTCTATGGTGTAGGAGCGCAGGTACTGGCCGCCGTAGTGGACAACCCCTTCGTCACTTTTCACGAAGAGCCGCACTATAGGCTCTGCAAAGAACTGGCATATTGTAAAAATTACAGCCCCGAAGCAGACACATATCACAATGCCGTAGACAAGAACCTGTGTTGCCCGTCTGTCCTTTCCTGCCCCTGCATTCTGGGCGGCGATAGCCGATACCGACGAAAGCATAGCTGACGGCACCAGGAAGAAGAAGCAGATAAGCTTCTCCACAATGCCTACGCTGGCCGCGATGGTGACACCTCTTGTATTGGCTATTGCTGTGATGACCAGGAAGGATATCTGGATAAAGCCCTCCTGGATTGCAATAGGAACTCCTACCCTGAGAATGGCTGAGAAGACTGCCCTGTCTATTGCAAAATCCTTTTTGGAAACCGAGATGCCAGTATTGGTCTTCTTAAGCACCACAAAGGCCAGCATCACACTGAGCACCTGGGATGCCACTGTGGCCAGTGCAGCCCCGGCAGCCCCCATCCCCAGCGGGCCGATGAGTATGTAGTCCAGCACTATATTCACAATACCGGCCACAAGTACAAAGTACATGGGGGTCTTGGTGTCGCCGAAGCCCCTGAATATGCTGCTTATCACATTGTATGCAGTTATGAAGGGGATTCCTGCGAAGCAGATGATTATGTACTGCCGGGTCTCCGCCACAGCCTCGGGCGGAGTTGCTATGAGCCTTATGATTCCGTCAGCAAGGAATATTAGCAAAACCGAAGCCAGCACAGAGAATACCAGGAAGATAGTGGCAGTGTTTCCTACACTCTTTGCCGCCCCTTCCGAATCCTTGGCTCCCACTGCCCTTCCGATAGCAATGGTGCCCCCCATGGAAAGGCCCACTATCACCACTGTGAGCATATGCATCACCTGGCTTCCTACTGCCACTGCTGTTATGGTGGAAGCTCCGTTGAACTGCCCTGTTATGAACAGGTCTGCAAGACCATAGAAGGTCTGGAGGAAGCAGGAGATGAGGAACGGCACAGAGAATGCTATGAGGATAGGAAGCATCTTCCCTTCGGTAAGCTCTTTTTTCATCTTGGCTTCAGTATATAAAAACCAAAGGCAAAAAAAAAGGGACTTTCAAAAAGAAAGTCCCCTAAAATTTAATTTTAGATCACTTCTTGGCAAATGTCAAATTGCCATCCTTGGCATCCACTGCGATTGTGGAACCTTCCGGGAATTCTCCTGCCAGAAGGTGCTTTGCCAGCTGGTTCTGCAGCATATTCTGGATTGTCCTCTTAAGAGGCCTTGCGCCAAACTGAGGCTGGTAACCTTCCTTGACAAACAGCTTCTTGGCTGCATCGGATACTGTTATGCCCAGCTTCCGGGCCTTAAGCCTGTTGGCAATATGCTCAAGCTCGATATCCACGATCTTGCTGATATGCTCCTCGCCAAGCCTGTTGAACATGATGATCTCGTCAATACGGTTCAGGAACTCAGGCTTGAAGGTCTGTCTCAGGAGGGCATCCACCTGGGGCCGTGCCTTCTCCGGGTCGTCCACCTGCAGGATATACTCACTTCCCAGATTGCTGGTCATGATTATGATGGTGTTCTTGAAGTCCACCACCCTGCCCTGACCGTCGGTAAGCCGGCCGTCATCCAGAAGCTGCAGCATGATGTTGAATACATCTGGATGAGCCTTCTCAATCTCATCAAATAGTACCACAGAGTAAGGCTTGCGGCGAACAGCCTCAGTGAGTTGGCCACCC
>JAFXTY010000072.1 GCA_017535435.1 Spirochaetia bacterium
CGAGGAGAAGAGAGGGTTGTTCTCTGATATCTGCTTCATCTCGGAGAGGATAGCCTGGGTAAGGGCCTTTATGTTGCTGCCCTTGTCAATCTTCTCCTCCAGGTACTCCACCTCGGCCGCAATAGGGACGTGGTGTGTAATAGGGGTAAGGATCCTGAACCGCTTGAGGGTGGAGATGAATATGTTCATTCCTCCATCCGGCAGATTAATCTTCTTGACAATCTTGGCCACAGTTCCAACAGAGTAAAGATCATCAATGGAAACAGGGCCGTCGTCCTCGGTGCCGTCGTCCTTGAGCATGGTAAGGCCAAGGATGCCTCCGCTTTTGGTCAAAGCTTTCTCAACAGTGGCAATATCCTGATGGGATACAATCATGAGCGGGGTGAAGATGCCAGGAAAAATAGGCTTCCCCGAAAGGGGGACAATGAAAAGCCGGTCTGGCAGCATATTTTCTAAAGTTACAATTTCTTTATCCATAAATATAAAGTACTTATTACTATAAGCAAAAGTCAAGTGAGCACTAATTTTTTATCACTCTTTACATTTACAGAAAATATTTGTATAATTATTTGGTTATATGAAAAGGAGTTTATTGTTATGAGTATCCCTTTGGCAACTTTGGAAGATAATAAGAAAAATATTTATGAACTTACCTGCGCAGCCATCAAAAGGGCAAAACAGATAGCAATAACAGGGGATGAGGAGCTGGAGGATAAATCCAATAAAATCACTTCAATCTCCCTTGACCAGGTTCTCACCGAAGAAACAGATTATAAGCTGGAAAAATAAACCACCTTGCATACTGTTCCTGTCGTAGTAGTATTCGGCCCCACAGCAGTAGGGAAAACCGATTTTCTGCTTCATTTTGAACATTCAGGCGAAATTATCAATTCAGACTCTCTCCAGGTGTACCGGCACATGAGCATAGGTACAGCCAAGCCTGATGAGTCTGTAATAAAAAGGATACCCCACCACCTGGTGGACTGTATGGATCCTGATGAGGAGTTTTCTGCCGGGGACTTTGTGAAGCAGGCAGATAAGCTTTGCAAGGAGATATACGAAAGAGGCTGCATCCCCATTATATCAGGCGGCACCGGCTTTTTCCTGAAGAACTTCATTTACGGCCTTCCTACTGCACCAGCCTCTTCGGAGGAGATAAGGCAGAAGCTGCAGAAAAGGCTGGAGACAGAAGGGCTCGAAGCCCTGAGAGAGGAGCTCCGGGAAAAGGACCCCGACTCCTGGGCCCGGATAAAGCCCCAGGACAGCTACCGCATACTGAGGGCCCTGGAGGTGTACAGCACATCAGGTTCGCCCCTCTCTGACTATAAGCTGCCGGACTCTCCCAGAAGCCAATACCGTTTCCTCCTCATCGGACTGGTCCGGGACAGGGCAGAGCTCTATGAAAGGATAAACCAGCGGGTAGAGGCCATGTTCAAGGCAGGCCTTCCAGAGGAATATAAAAAACTCAGGGCCCTGGGCTACAGCCCTGCCTGTCCCGGGCTCAGTGCCATAGGGTACCGGGAGTTCTCCATCATGGAGGAGCTGGGCAGCATGACCCTGAAGGATGTGAAGGAGCTTATAAAACAGAACTCCCGGAACTATGCGAAACGGCAGATCACCTTCTTCAAGGCACTTCCCGATGTCCACTGGATGCATCCGGACCAGTGGCAGGATGCCGTGAATATGGTCAGCAGTTTTATTGAAAAAAAAGAAACTATAGGATAGAGTATAGTCATGTGTTATTTCTGCGGCCAGCCCTTTACCGGCGACAAAGTATATAGAGACACCACCTGTTCAAAATGTGGAAAAGACCTGCACAGCTGCCTTAACTGCCGGTTCTACAGCAAAGGTTCCTATTGGGACTGTCGGGAGAGTATAACCGAAGCTGTCACAGAGAAGGAAAGTGCCAACTTCTGCGAATTCTTTGAGTATGCTGACAAAGCTGCACCCGGCAAAGACCAGAAGAAGGCCCAGGATGCAAAATCCCAGCTTGCCAAGCTGTTCGGGGATATCTGATGTCCAAGGTTGTAGGCTTCTACGATTCCGGCATAGGCGGACTGCCATACCTGGAATGGCTTAAAAAGCACACCGGTGGATGCAGCTTCCGCTACCTGGCCGAGAGCAGGCACTTTCCTTTCGGCATAAAGACAGAGCCGGAGATCAAAAACATAGTTGTAGAAAGCATAGGCCGCTTTATAGAGTCGGAGCATCCGGACCTTATAGTCATAGCCTGCAATACAGCCTCTGTAACTGCACTGGAGACGCTGCGCAGCAGCTATCCAATACCATTCGTAGGTGTTGTCCCTGCAATAAAACCGGCGGCCGCCATATCCAAGAAAAAATCCATAGGTCTCTTTGCCACAAACAAGACTGTGTCCCAGCTCTATACTAAGAACCTTATAGATACCTTCGCATCAGGCTGCTCTGTGAGCAAGTTCGCCATGCCCGAGATTGTAGCATTTGTGGAGAAAAATATCTTCTCAGCCACAGAGGATGAGATCATAAAAATCATATCTCCAGCAGCAGACTTCTTCAAGAAGGAAGGGGTGGATACAGTGATCCTGGGCTGCACTCATTTCGTCTATCTGGAGGATACATTTAAAAAAATATTAGGCAGTTCCATCTCGGTCATCGACTCAAGGGAAGGGGTAGGGAACCGCACCATATCACTTCTGAACAAGATTCAGACTCATTCGGATGACGGCAAAGGAGATATGTTCTTTGTCACATCAGTTGAGAAAATGCCGGGAAATTATAAAAGCATCTCGTCCCGCTACGGTCTTTCCTTCGGGGGAGAAATCTGATTTAAAAGCTGGTCCAGGCGGATCAGTATAGAACGGACCTCAGAGCGCATTGAATCTGGAATCTCATCGGGAATGGCATCCAGTGCGGCCTCGGGAATCTCGTCCTTGAGAATATCATCTGGAATAGTGTCAGAAGAGGTGTTGTCCACAGGAATAAGGTCAAGAGGCTCTGTATCCTCCCGAGGTGAATCCATGGGTCCTTTTTTTATCCAGACACCGTATTTTTCCAGTTCGTCATCGATATTCATGACATAAGTCTATAACAAAAACAAAGCAATTGGAATAGAAAAATTCTTATTTTCTTTTAAGGTTATTGAGATTTCGTCCGTATAAATAAATATGAAATCCATCAGGTTCATTATCACTGCTGTATATCTTTCACTTTTCATCTTCTTGTCAACATCCCTTTTCCTGGGCGATACAAGCTACAAAGCATACAATGAGCTTGAGGTATATAAAGAGCAGCTGGCTGCCAATGTTCACGAGCTTGAGACAATCAATCATAATCTTAAGCTGCAGTGCCAGGCTCTTGGAAGTGCTGAGGAGATGCTGCTCCAGGCCAGAAGCATGGGTCTTGTGAGCAAGCAGGAAAGAGTGGTGATAATCGACAACGCTTCTTTCGGTGTCTTCAGCTACGACCTTGGTGGACGCTACAGCTCAAATATCAAAGACTATAACCGTATTGTAAATATAAATAATCTACGGATCTGCAGTGTTGCTATTGCTATCGTCTTGACTTTGCTGATATATTCATTCATAGGGTTGAGACATGGTAATAAAGTTCGGAAATCCAGACCTGCTGAAGATTGTATCCCAGACATTGCTGAATAATGGCGTTGCCATACTTCCCAGCGACACCCTCTACGGCTTTTCCTGCATCCAAGGCATAGGAGAGAAGAGGATAGAGGAGATCAAAGGAAGGGGAGCAGGCAAGCATTTTCTAAAGCTTGCCCTTAAGGAACAGCTTCATCAGCTTACACCGGAGCTGCCGGACAACAAGCTGCTCTCTTATTGGCCGGGGCCTCTTACCCTTATCCTCAAGGGAATAAATAACCCTACAGAGGGAATCCGGGTGCCGGACAACCAGTTTATCCAGAACCTTCTTAATACGCTGGGTCAGCCTGTTATTTCCACCAGTGTTAACTACAGCGGCCAGAGTCCAATGACCTCAATAGTAGAAATAATAAAAGAGTTTGAAGACAAAGTTGATCTGATTGTGGATGCCGGGGTTCTCCCTCCATCTCTTCCTTCCACTATAATCGACCTTTCCCATGGCACACCCAGTCTGGTGCGGCAGGGTCAGCTCAAGGTGAAGCTTTGAGCCGGACCGTGTATCTGAGCCTTGGCTCCAACCTGGGGGACCGGGAGAAAAACCTTGCTTTTGCCTATAACAAATTAAAATATATTTTAAAAAATATTAAATCTTCATCACTTTTCAAAACAGAACCTATGTATAATACGGAACAGCCAGAGTTCCTGAATGCAGTCTTTTCCGGGGATTGCGACATGGGTCCCTATGAGCTTCTTGAGTATATCCACACCCTGGAGGATGAGGCTGGGAGGGACAGAGCCAGCTCTGGCTGGAAAGGGCCCCGGCCCCTGGATATCGACATTCTTCTCTATGGTGACACTGTCTCTGACGACCCGGTGCTGACCCTGCCGCATCCAGGTATCAAAGAACGGGGCTTTGTCCTTATCCCCCTTGCCGAGATAGCCCCCGGCCTGGCCGACCCCGTCACCGGCGAGAAATATAATTATTTTATAAAAAACAATATGAACTTTAGTGTTAAGTACTATAAATCATCTGAGATATTTGATATAATCTCCCCAGATGGCAGATAAAGAAATCGAAGATAAAGATGGTCTCCGGCTCCAGGTCTACATGGCCCGGTGCGGTGCCGGTTCCCGCAGAGCCTGCGAGAAGTTCATAGCAGAAGGACAGGTGCGGGTCAACGGCCAGGTGGTTACCGAGATGGGATTCAAGGTAAGCCCCGGCGATATCGTTGAATACCGGGGACGCAAGCTATATCCCGACAAGAAGAAAATCTACATAGCCTTCAACAAGCCTGTAAAAGTTCTTTGCACCAGCGACGACCCCGAGGGGGAGGGACCTGGCCATCAACTATTTCAAGGATTCCTTCCCATACAGGCTCCATAACGTAGGGCGTCTTGACTATATGTCTTCGGGCCTTATCTTCTACACTAACGACGGGGACTTCACCAAGGCGGTGGCCCATCCCTCGGCCCAGACCGAGAAAGAGTACATTGTGGAGACATCCAAGCCCATTCCGGAGGAGATTCTTGTGCAGTTTGCCAAGGGGTTTGTGATAGAAGGGGTCAAATACAGAATCAAGAAATATTACTTAAAGTCTGCCACCAGGGTGCACCTGATCCTTGTGGAGGGCAAGAACAGGGAGATACGCCGCTTCTTCCAGTACCACAAGCTTAAGGTCAAGAAGCTGCACCGCATCAGGATAGGCAGTGTCCGGCTTGATCCCGGCATGCCCTCCGGAGGCTTCCGGCTCCTTACACAGAAAGAGATTGACAGCCTTATGAAAGGAGGAGAGTGATGGTAATTGCAATAGATGGCCCCGCAGGAGTAGGCAAGAGCAGCATAGCAAAGAAGATAGCCGAGAAAATGGGTATATTCTACCTTAACTCCGGCAATTTCTACCGGGCTATAACCCTCTATCTCCTTGAGAAAAACGTAGATGTCAAGGATACAGCCAAGGTTGTGGAAGCGGCAGGTCAGTGCGACATAACAGTAAAGAACCACCATGTTTACCTTAACGGTGCCGATGTGGAGGACAAGCTGCACAGCGATGCAGTGGATGCCATAGTTGCACCGGTATCCGCCATAATAGAGGTACGGCACATAGTGAACAAGATGCTCCGGGCTCTGGCCAGCCATCTGGACCTTATTTCAGAGGGCAGGGATGTGACTACTGTGGTGTTCCCCGATGCAGACTACAAATTCTACTTCGATGCCGATGCCAGGACCCGGGCAGAGCGCCGTTTCAAGCAGGGAACCAGCAATATGAGCCTTGAGGAGATAGAGAAATCTATCATAGAAAGGGACAAAATTGACCGGAACAAGGCATTCGGAGCATTAAAAATTGCAAAAGATTCAATATATATTGATACAACAGGCTTGACCATAGACCAAGTTTATGCGAAAGTTACTGATAGTATAAAATAATAATATTAGGTAGGTAGGAGTTTTTTCAAATGGCAGAAAAAGAATTGATCAATGAAGAAACAGTGAATCAGACAAATCTCCAGGAAGAGTACATGAATTCCATGAACGAACTTCAGGAAGGGAAAATCATTGACGGAAAGGTTATCCAGGTTACAGCTGATACCGTATTCATCGACGTCAATTACAAATCAGAAGGAAAGATCCCAATCAATGAGTTTGACGAGATCCCTAAGATCGGGGACGATGTCAAAGTTGTGCTGGTCAGAAAAGAAGACCGGTATGGCAACATTGTGGTTTCCAAGAAACAGTATGACGAGAAGAAAGTTCTCAACGATGTCAAAGAGGCAGAGAAAGAGGGAACAGCTATAAAGGGCAAGATCACCAAGGTTGTGAAGGGTGGTTTTGAAGTGACTATCGGACCTACACTCAAGGGCTTCCTGCCGATCTCCAAGGCAGATGTAGTCAAGATTGAGGATCCGGAACCATACGTGGGAATCACCTCCATGTTCTTTATTGAGCGCTCAGGCAACGAGAAGAAGATGAATCTGGTGCTCAACAGAAGAAAATATCTTGCAGAGGAACTTGCAAAGAAGAAAGAGGAGTTCTACAGCACTGTACACGAAGGTGACACAGTGGAGGGAACTGTAAAGACTATCGCTACATTCGGCGCATTCATCGACCTGGGCGGATTCGACGGTCTCCTGCACATCAACGACATGAGCTGGGGCCATGTTACAAAGCCTAAGGAATATGTAAAGAAAGGACAGAAGATCAAGCTCAAGGTCATCAACCTGGACAAGGAGAACAACAAGATCAACCTGTCACTTAAGCACTTTACAGAGAATCCATGGGACACATTCGAAGAGCGCTACCACGTCAACGACATTGTCACCGGAAAAGTTACCAAGCTTACCGATTTCGGCGCATTCATCGAGCTGGAAGAGGGAATCGAGGGAATGGCTCATGTTTCCGAGTTCTCCTGGGTAAAGAAAGTCAACAATCCTAAGGATATGTTCAAGGTAGGTGACGAAGTCAAGTGCATGATCCTTGGCTACAACCTCAGCGAAGGCAAGATCTCACTGGGAATCAAGCAGGTTCAGGACAACCCATGGGACACTATCGACGAGAAGTATCCTGTAGGAACAGAGCTTGAGAGACCAATTGTAAAGATCACTGCAACCGGCGCATTCATCCAGCTGGAAGAGGGAATCGACGGATTCCTCCATGGAGACGATATCTCCTGGACAAAGAAGGTCAAGAACCTCAACACCATGTTCAAGGTTGGTGACACAGTCAAGGTCAAGATCGTCAACTGCGACAAGGTTCAGCACAGAATCAGACTTGGAATCAAGCAGCTTACAGAAAATCCATGGGCAGTTCTTGCAAAGACATATCAGAGAGGCAGCATCATCGAGGGAGAGATCTCCAGCAAGACAGAGTTCGGCCTGTTCGTAAAGGTTCAGGATGGAATCGAGGGACTTATCAACAAGAGCAACCTCCAGGAGGAGTTTGTAGAGAATGTGGATAAGGAGCTTGAGAAGTTCAACGTAGGCGACAAGGTCAAGGCTATGGTTATCGAGATCAATCCTAAGAAGCAGAAGCTGGGGCTCTCCATCAAGGAGTACAAGAAGTCTCTGCAGAGAGAGGAGATCTCCAAGTATATGAGCGAGAACGAAGAACCTAAGGCTACCTTGGGAGATTTCTTTAAACACTGATCTTAGGAGTCAATTATGGAGAAGGAAGAAAAAGTAACCGCACATCAGAGAATACGGAAATTCATCTCGAAGTATGCAAAGCCTGCAGGAATTTTCCTTATAGGTGTGCTTGTGCTTTTCATCATTGTCCAGATATTCAACTATGCCAATACCAGGAAGATCGAGAAAGCCACAATGGCTATCGAGGATATCCAGAACCGGTATGTGGAGGCTTCCGAAGCAGACAAGGAGGAGAATCCTTCTTTCGATGCTTACAAAAGCTATATAACAGAGCTTGATGGCGTCATTGCAAAATATCCGAAGGAATATGCAGGACGCCGTGCTCTGCTTCTCAAGGGCGACATCTATTTCCGTTTCAAGGATTATGATAATGCTGCAGAGGCTTACAAGAAGTTTGCCTCTGATTATCCAAAGTCCTACGATGCACCCATTGCCATCTACAACACAGGTGTATGCTACGAGAGCACCGGCAAGGCAAAAGAGGCAGAAGCTGAATATCTCAAGATTTATAACAATTACAAGGGCAGCTATGCCCTTATGCCGAAACTGATCTTCTCTTTGGGAAGACTTGCAGAAGCTGACAAGCGCTATGCAGATGCGGAGAAATACTACAATCAGATTACTGATGAGTATTCTGGAAGCAATTATTCCCAGTATGCCCAGGACAGAATCATCCTGATGCACGCAAGGGGAGAGCTCTGAGGCAACGGCAGCAGTGAGCAGGGGAGTTAAAACAGTCTTACACATATGTATCATCTTCACGGTGATGCTCCTATGCTCCTGCGGCCTCTATTCTTATCCTTACATACACGAGCCATCACTCATAGGAGGTACAGCAACCTCCGGACGACCATATGTCGCAATACTTCACGATGGAGACAATGACCCCAGTGTTTTCCGGGGATATGAAATCTATTATAAATTCTATAATGCTGTAACTGCCGAGACAGACCATTCCAGGGACGACAAATCTATCTTCAGTGTCAGCAATCCCGATTATTCTGCCTTGGTAGCCGCCGGCTACAAGCGGTGCCGCACAGTAAAGCTCTATAAAAAGGATACAACATATCCTATGCTTCCTGTGCCTGTAGACAGCCGGGATGATGACTTTACGCTGTACCTTGATTTCTCGCCGGTGACAGAATATGACAATTATAAAGCTGAGATGGAAATCGCATACCTGCAGATCAGGGCACCGATATATAGAGCAATCAAGGATCAGCATCCAGATTCCGGAGAGGCTCAGCAGGCTGGTGGACAACCGGATGACGAAATATACAAAGACTTCAATATTGATGACCTGGAGTACAATACTTACCACGACTCAGACCTTCCGACAGCTGCGGTATCATTGTCTTTCTATATAATCGCTTACGGAGTGCACGAGAACCACAACCTGTACAGCAAGCCGGTGTGGCTGGGCGTAGTAAGATGCTGGAACTAAGGAGTATAAGGAGAAAGCAATGCTAGATTACTATCTTGCCAATACTGCGCTGGTTTACCTTATAATAGGCTTCGGATGCACGCTGGTGCTTTATTTCAGCTATAAGCGGGACTTTGTAGGAAATTTCTGGATGGTGCTGGTTCTGGGAATAATAGGTTCCTTCCTGGGGGCAGTTATAGAATATTTCTTCGGCAATATTATTTTGGCCCTTACAAAAGTGTCTGGCCACATCAATGTTTTCCCGGCTCTTATCACAGCCTGCATAGTGATCTCAATCTACCATAAGGTGAGCAGCAGGCGGGACAGGTGAGCTTTTCCGCATATCTGCACTGCTTCCTATAATAGATATTCTGTCTACTTTTATCAACAGCAAAAAATAAGGGGATGGAAAAAACCATCCCCTCTGCATTCCGATGGAAGCATCAGCAGGCATAAGCCTGGAGCTCCTTGGCCTTAGGCATTGCCTTAAGACGCAGGATAGCACGCTTCTCTATCTGTCTTATTCTCTCTTTGGTCAGATGGAACAGATCACCGATCTCCTTAAGGGATTTTGGTGCTTCGCCACCGATTCCATAGCGCTGCTTGAGAATTGCTGCCTCTTTTTCAGGAAGCTTATCCAAAAGCTTGGAAACTTCAACCTTGAGGGATTCGCTGACCACAGCTTCTTCAGGCTGCTGAACCTTCTTATCCTCGATGAAATCACCCAGCAGAGATGCATCCCGGGTGCCAGGCTTAACTGGTGTATCAAGGGAAACATATTCTCTGGAGATGCTTAAGAGCTCTGCCACATCCTTCCTGTCCATATTCACCTTCTCTGCAATCTCAGCTGCATCTGGCTCCCGGCCGAAAGTCTCGAACATAACCTTTCTGGCCTTCTCGATCTGAACCAGCTCGCCGAAGCGGTTAAGGGGCAGACGGATCATCTTTGACTTCTCACCGATAGCCTTGAGAATTGCCTGACGGATCCACCATACAGCATAGGAAATGAAATGATAGCCTCTGGATACATCATACTTCTCGATAGCATTGATAAGACCCAGGTTGCCCTCGTTTATAAGGTCTGCAATAGGAAGCCCCTTGTTTCTGTACTTCTTGGCCACATTGACCACGAACCTCAGGTTGGACTTTATCAATATCTCTCTTGCGTTCTTGTCGCCCTGGGCAGCAAGAGCTGCATACTTTTCTTCATCCTCACGGGAAAGAAGCGGAATCCGGTTGATTTCATTAAGGTAAATTGCTAAAACATTGTCATCTTCAAAAAACTTATCAGCTTTCATTTTGCGCCTCCTACAATATGAACAGCAAGTATCGTGCCAAAGTTACAAAATATATGTAACTTTCTTTATATCTATTTACATTATAACAAGTTTTTTTATTTTTATCTAGTCCCCTACCCCCTCCCAAAAGCTGCTATTGTATCAAAATGACACATAGATATAAAATAGTATATATATTGTATCTTTTTGACCCTATTTGCCACTTATATATTGACCACCAGCCACCCTATTTCGTATATTTTAGAAAACAGAGTTAATATTCAGGAGGATTTGAGATATGAAAGTTATTCCATTGGAAGACAGAGTCCTTATCAAGACTGCAGAGATGGAAGAGAAGACAAAGAGCGGACTTTTCATTCCACAGACAGCCCAGGAGAAGACTCAGGTTGGTGTTGTTACTGCTGTTGGAAGCGACAAAGAGGCAATTACTGTTAAAGTCGGCCAGAAGATTATGTACGACAAATATGCCGGCACAGCAATCAAGGTTGACGGTGCAGATTACCTTATCATCAAAGCAAAAGATATTCTGGCAGTTATCGAAGACTGATCGTAAAAGAATTATCTCCTATAGAAGCAGCCCCTGAAAAGGCTGCTTTTTTTATTTCTTCTTCTCTGGCAGCTGAGCAAGGATTACAGCACAGAACATGAGGATACAGCCGGAAAGCTCTTTGACTGAAAACTGCTCCCCAAGAATAGCCCAGCCTGAAAGAGCTGCAAAAACAGACTCAAAGCTCATAAGAAGGGACGCCACTGTGGGATCAACATGTTTCTGCCCTATTATCTGAAATGTGTAAGCAAGGCCGCAGGAAAAGATTCCAGCATAGAGTATAGGGAGTGTGCAGGCAAGTATATCTTTGATATGGGTTGTCTCGAACATGAACATGAGGAGCATTCCCACAGCACCGGATATAAGAAACTGGAGGCAGGAAAGCTTTATGCCGTCGGTGCGGGTTGCAAAATAGCCCACTGCAAGAATATGAAATGCAAAGGTAAGGGCACACAGAAGAATATAGAGGTCTCCCCTCTCCAGCACCAGCTTTCCGCTCATGCAAAGCAGGTAGAGGCCAACCACGGCCAGGAGCACAGCAGCCCAAAGCAGCTTTCCAATCCGCTGCCCTATGAAAAGTCCAAGGCATGGAACCAGCACAATGTACAACGAAGTGATGAAGCCAGCCTTACCGGCGCTGGTATATTGGATCCCCACCTGCTGCAGGTTGGTGGCCAGACAGAGGAGAAGGCCGCAGACAAGGCCGCCGGTAAGAAGCATGCTGCGATCCTGGCCCTTGGGTGGCAGCATGGGTTTGTTACGGCAGAAGAGCGGGATGAAGGGAATGAGAAAAAGACCGCCGATAAAAGTCCTGATGGAGTTGAATGTGAAAGGTTCCACATAGGACATCCCTATACGCTGGGAGACAAAGGCACAGCCCCAGATCAGGGCCGTAAGCAGAAGCAGAAGGCTGCCG
>JAFXTY010000073.1 GCA_017535435.1 Spirochaetia bacterium
GCCAGGATCAAACTCTCCATTATTTATCCCGGGGCCGAAGCCCCGGCTTTAATCTAATATCAAATAAGATCCAATCCCTCTCGGAATTGATCAACTTCTTCGTTGACCCGCTTTAGACTTCCTTCTCTTCCAATTCTCCAAAAAGCAACTTCCCTCTTGGGCGGCACCTATCCCTCGGACAGGCCTCCGCTTTCGGAAAGCTTTTCCGTTCTATCAGATTTAAAAGCTTATGTCAATGTTTTTTTAAAAAACTTTTTTACAGCCCGAAACTTTCCGCCCCGGGGACCATCAACATATCTGATATAGCACTGCCATTTCTGACCGTGCCCGATTAAATTACTACATTCTACTAATTTTTGTCAACACCCTCGCGTAATTTTTTAAACAAAAATAATAAATAATCAAAAAATGTAATAATTGTAAAAATAACAGAAAGCACATAGAATACCATCGCAACGGCCCATACAGAATCAATTGCCCCCTGGCAGCATCCGGTTCTTTCAAGGCTGACAGCAATGAGAGAACTGATGGCTGCAAAGGCATAGACCCACTCTTTTATCTTTCCGCCCATCCGCGCTCCCATGGCAAAACCGTGCTTCATCATTATCATACGCATGAATGTGACAGATATCTCGCGGTATACAATTATTGCGAACATCCACACAGGCATACGTCCTATGGCAACAAAGCAGAGAAAATATGTAAGCCGTGCGAAGAGATCTGTATAAGGATCAAACATCTTTCCGAAATCAGAGACAAGACCTAATTTCCGCGCAGTATAGCCGTCCAGAAGATCAGATATATCCATCAGGAACATCAGAATCCAGCATATTATGACAGAGCCGCAGGCAAAGGAACCGTCAGTCCATACAGGGAACATAAATATAATGAGAAATATGGGAGACAGCACAATACGCACTGCAGAAAGATAATTGGGCAAATTTTTCATTATTTATTAATAGTTTTCCTTATAAAGATTATGTAATCTGCCAGGGAGATAAGCGCTGCCGCCGCAGAGAGCACAAAGAAGAACTGAGTTATCCAGTAGACCGGCGGCACAAGGCATGCAAATAAATCAATCTGTCTGATGGTGATATATACCAGTCCGCTGATACCGGCTCCTGCATAGGCACAGGCCTTGAGCTTTCCACCCATCCGAGCCCCCATGGCAATACCACGCTTCATCATCATAGTGCGCAGGAAAAGAATGGTGACCTCCCGATAGAGAATGATGGCGAAAACAAAAACAGGCATAAGGCGGATGCCTACAAAGCACATGAAATAAGTGAGCCGGCTGAAGACATCTGCAAAAGGATCGAATATCTTGCCGAAGTCGGTTACCTGCCCATACTTGCGAGCTGCGATTCCGTCGAAGAGATCAGAGAATTCTATTATTATAAAAAGAAGAATGCATACAATTATTGAAAGTGCGGTGAACTGCTCCCCTGCCCATATTGGAAGAAAGAAGAAGAACATGAAAAATGGGGAGAGAATGATGCGCAACGCTGTAAGCAGGTTCGGTAGATTCATAATAAAATTGTATTCCCTATTAAATATAATTGTCAAGTAAAGTGAAATTTGTGGGTATGTATATTGGTCCACTGGCGGTGCTGGCACCAGTAGACTGTCCGGCAGTTCACATCATAGACCATGGAAACAACAGTTGGACACACCTCCTGGGCCACAGCCTTAAGGATTGCAAAACAATCCTCTACATCAAAATCGTCGGAAGCTTTCTGCAGCATGGACTCTGCCTTCTTATACCTGTCCCAGCCCATCCAGGGATGCACTTCTGAATTCTGCTTGAAGGGAGAGAAATTGGTCATGATCTTATAATCAGGCTTCTCAAAATACTGATGTCCCTGCCCCGGGATAATGTGGAGCACATTGCCTTCTGCATCTGACAACGCAGACATGAAGGTGACACCCGGAATGCTGAATATCGGCTCAGTCTCTGCAATTGCCTTTATCGCATTCAAACTCTTTTTCTGAAGCAGCAGGTCGATGTCCAGCATAATTATATTCTGTCCGTTCCCAGCTGGATTGCTCCGCTCATCAAAAGGCCAGCAGGTGGGCATTCCCACAAAGTCGCCCCTTGAGTTGGCACCGAACAGGGGAAGCCATCCTTCCTTTGCATCATTTATCTCTATGAAGACACCATCATCCGTCGGCCGGACACGGTGCTCCATATTCAGAATGTCCAGGTTCCATCCCACAATAGTTTTCTTTTTATTAATGACAATGCTGGTGCACATCAGAAAATCTGTCCCGGCAGCTTAAGCTTTTTCTTTGGCGGAAAGAGCTGGTCAAACTTCTCCACATCCTCATCTGCCACATAGTAGCCCTTAGGAGTCTGGTAAACACCGGTTATGCCCTTCAGATAGCCTGGAATAAGCTCCCGGCCAAGGAAGAATGATGAGTCTGCTCCTTCAGGCAGGTCATGATATCGTATACCAAACTTGCTTGCATAATCGAAACCGCATTTGCTGTAGAAATCGATATTGCCCTCAAAGAGCACTGCGCCGAAACCAAGTTCAGTCGCCTTCTCCAAGGAATAATTCAAAAGAATTTTGCCATAGCCCTTGCGCTTTAATTCAGGCGTTATGCAGATAGGCCCCATGGCAAGCACAGGAATATCCCTGCCGTCATCTCCATTGATGACAGTCCGCATGAACATATTCTGCCCTATAAGAAGGCCATCCTTCTCCATGACAAAATCCAGCTCCTTCACAAAAGCAGGATCATCCCGGAGCACATGTATCACATAATGCTCGCTGCATCCAGGCCGGTAAACATTCCAGAAGGATTCCCTGATAAGGTTCTCCACTGCTCTGTAATCTTTCTTTTCTTCCAAGCGGAAGGCGATGTTGTCAGTCATTGTTTTCCTCCTGCTGTTTATCCAAGCTGAACACGTTGCGGTTATAGTTCTGAGTAAACAGATAGCAAGAACGGGAGCCGTTCTTCAAAAGGCCCGATACAAACATACTGCGGAAAGAGAGTGCTGCATCGGGATTGGTGACATCATAGAGAACGCCATCATCACGCATCACCACCTTGATATCTCTCTTGAACGATATAGTTATCTCCGCCAGCACAGGACGGTTCTTGTTCTTCTCGATTATCAGCATCCCAAGATCCTCTATCATCACCTCAAGCTTTGTCCTGACCTTTGATGAGATACCCCTCTTATTGCACTCCTTGCCAGCCCAGTTCCGTATCTCCATAAGGCTTTCCACATAAAGCATATCATCCCTGGAGACAATATCTTTTTTCTCAAGGAGCAGAGGAAATTTCCTTCCATGCTTACCAAGAAGATAAAGAGCAAACAGCGCAAAGGTGAAGACATATGCCAGAAGCATTCCTGCCCAGAAACCATTCAGCCCCCACATGCTTCCCAGTGCAATGGGGAACAGAGTTGCAAAAACAAGATTCTGAACCAGGACAATAAGCATGGTGGTTCCAAGATGTCCGGTGACAGAATAGTAGACTGCGAACAAAAGCATGAGGGAAATCAGAGGCATAGCCGGAGCAATTATATGCAGTGCCGTAGAACACATATCAAGGATGAACTGAGGATGAATTCCATACAGCTTAGGCAGGTTGTGGCTCAGAACTACAAAAATAAGAGCAACTGCAATGCCTTCAACCAAAGCAGCCTTTACCGCATGCCTCATCATCTTTCTTATTCCATCGGGATTTTTCTCGCCATAATAGATATTGATCATGGGCTCGGCCGCCTGCCCTATTCCCTCGAAAAGGACAGAGATTTCCATAACGTTGCTCACTACAGTAAGAACAGCAAGGGCATAATCCTCGAACTTTATGGCAATAAACTTGTTCAAAGCCATCCGGCTTACAGCAGAATAAAGGGCCAGGGATGAATGTGAATAGCTGAAGCGGAATACATCCAGAATCTCCTTGCCGTCAAAATGCAATTTGAACCGGATGGAGCAGCGCCTGTCAAAGAACCAGGTGATGTAGACCAAAATGGAGGTGAGGAAACCCAGGAGATTTCCCAGGCTCAGGCCTGCCATTCCCATGATTTTACCCAGCAGATAAGAGGCGCAGATGTTCACTGCCACCTGAAGCACTGTGGCAATGACGCACCGCTTTCCACCTCCGTCGGCATAGGTCAGTTCCTGCAGCAGGAAGAAGAAAGGATAGATTGCCATCTGATATGGGATAAATGTGTAATAAGGCCAGGCAAATCTTGCCACCCTGGTGGAATGAGTAACCGATTCAAGAAAGTTATCTTTTATGACAAAGGCAAGAATAAGGAGAAATACCGAGCAGATTGCGGCAAGTATAAGCCCCTGCCCCGCCGCCTCCTCTGCCAGCTTCTTCTTGAAGCGCCCCATCTCATAA
>JAFXTY010000006.1 GCA_017535435.1 Spirochaetia bacterium
GCCAGACGCAAACCAGCTGGCAGACATTGTACTTGCAGCAGCAGACTCATGCCGCTCATTCCTCCTCACAGAGCCAAAGATTGCAATGCTCTCCTTCTCCTCCAAGGGATCTGCTTCCCACGAGACAGTAGACAAGGTTACTCAGGCACTGGCAATCGTAAAAGAGAAAGCACCAGACCTTAAAGTCGACGGCGAGCTCCAGCTTGATGCAGCCATCATTCCAGAAGTTGCAGCACGGAAGGCACCAGGCTCACCAGTTGCAGGAAGCCCCAACACACTGATCTTCCCTAACATCAACGCTGGAAACATCGGTTACAAGCTTATGCAGCGCTTCGGCGGATTCGAAGCTTACGGCCCTATCTTCCAGGGATTCGCTAAGCCGGTTTCCGACCTTTCAAGAGGATGCAACACAACAGATATCGTTTACACCGCTCTTGGAACAATCAACAAGAAATGATATATTAAAAGAGGATGAATGCCCCAGGTCACTCCTGGGGTATTTTTTATTATGGATTGGAATTTCCTTTTCTTTACAAACTGCCTTCTCCTGGGTGTAGGGCTGGCCATGGATGCCTTCTCGGTCTCAATTGCCAACTGTCTGGCAAACCCCCGCATGAGCAGGGCAGAAATTACAGGGATGGCCTCCTCTTACGGCATCTTCCAGTTCATAATGCCTATGGCAGGCTGGTTCTGTGTCCACACCATCATAAGCATATTCGAGAAGTTCCAGCCCTTCATCCCCTGGATAGCATTTATCCTGCTGCTATACATCGGCGGCAAGATGGTGCTGGAGGGGCTCCGCGGAGAAGTGGAGGAAGGGAAGAAGCTCTCCTTCGGCGTGCTTATGATCCAGTCGGTGGCAACCTCAATCGACGCCCTTTCCGTAGGTTTCACCATAGCCCAGTACCAGGCTGCAATGGCTCTGGCCGCATCACTCATAATCGCGGTCGTCACCTTCGGAATCTGCATGGGCGGAGCATTCATCGGTAAAAAAGTCGGTGCCCATCTGTCGGGCAAAGCCTCGATTTTGGGCGGCACTATACTTATCGCAATCGGGCTAGAGATTCTGATAAAAAGCTTTATTGCTTAGTTTTAGGTTTCCTGGCCTGACATATAAGCTGGGTCATGGTTCCCATGGGGCAGTAGACGCACCAGCTCCGGGGTCTGAACAAAGCCATAGTTATTATTCCAAGCACAGTAGAAGTCAGCATCACACTGTAGAAGCCGAAGGAGAACTGGGCCACCCAGGGAGCCACTCCCCCATAGTATGCCCAATGCCAGGGCAGCTTTATGCTCCACAAAAGCTTCACATGCTGGCTTAATGGGCGGGCCCCGGAACCCACCAGATAGGTGACCCACAGCATCTGGCAGAACATCACCATGAAGAAAGCTAAAAAACCATAGCGGAACCACTTCTTATGCAGGAACACAGGTGGCTTCCGGTTGGCAGAAAGCTTGAGCTTCTTTCCCAGGAGCGAGAACAGCTGCCCCCTCCCGCAGAAGAGGTTGCAGTACATCTTGTCGCCGCCGAATATGGCAATCAGCAGAGGGAGCATAAAGCAGAGCATCCCCAGCCATGCGAACAGGATGTTGAAGAACCCTAAGATAAGATAGGTGGCAGAGAAAATCCAGAGATAGTCGTACCAGTGCTTTTTCATGAGGCCACCTCCTCCATCTCGATGATGGCGGCAGGACACTCGGCAGCACACCGGCCGCATCCTATGCAGAGATCTTCATCAACACGGGCATAGAGTCCCTTGTACACTCTGATGGCTCCCTTGGGACACACTTTCACACAGCTTCCGCAGGCCACGCAGTCAGCCTGGGTCACTTTGGCTTTTCTTTTCTTGATTTTCACTTCCATACCTTTTTAAATATAACATGAAAAGATTAAAATCCTTGCTCGACATTATAATTTTTATAAAAAATTTTTATAAAAACATCAGATTTGCAAAAAAAGTTTGACATCTGAAAAAACACATAATAAAAATGTTGTATGAAAGATACAGTTCTGGCTGTACTTGTATTCGGCCTGCTGCTTGCCATCAATGCATTTGTCCTCATCTGCTCCGAGAAACGGGAACATATCCGCTCTGCCCAGGAAGCGCTTCTTAAGGATTCTCACAGAGCTACCTTCATTGTTCCATCCCAGCGCGACAACAAGCTTAACGAGGGACACAGCATGCTCTTCGACTACCTGCAGGCTTCCATGCTCTTCAATCTGCGGGCCATGAAGCAGGATGTATACACCGACATATTCAAAGATGTGAAAGTCTCCAACTACAGGCGCCACCGCAGAAGGCGCTGGCTCTATATACTGCTCCACCCACAGTGTCTGCGGAAACCCTATCTTTACACGCATCAGCAGCGCCGCCGCCAGCAGCTGAAAGGCATTCAGGCGTAAACCATCAAGCCCAGCAATAAGACACACCCGCTCGATAGAGTGCGCTCCCTTCGGGCCGCAATATCGCCGGGCATGCCTTTTGCTGGGCTTATAACTTCAATGGGTACCTTTCAGTACCTGGCTTTGTCCTTTTTTATTGACTTTACCAAATATATTTGGTATATTTTATGCATGCCAATGAGTGGTGAGCAGATGCTCACGCTGTACTTACAGAATGATTGGAAAGTTGTCTCGCAACGAGGTTCTCATGTCAAAGTTGCAAAGGGAAACAAGCGTCAAGTTATTCCAATGCATAAAGAGCTTAAGAAGGGGCTTGAGAAGGCACTGCTCAAATATTTGGCACTGGAGGAATAAATATGAAATATCATTTCACTTACAAGATAGACGATGACGGAGTTTGGGGCAATTGCTGTGAAGTTCCAGACTTATACGCTCAAGGTAATTCAGTAGATGATTTCAAGAAAAACTGCGAGGAAGCTTTGAACTTAATGTTGGAAGAACCAGAAGATTCTCAAGTCGAATTCAATCTACCAGAAAAGAAATATGATAAAAAGAAAAACACTATTCAAGTTCCTGTTTATCCAGAGGTTGCTTTTGGTATGATGCTTCGTATATATAGACTTAAACACAAGATGACTCAGAAGCAGGCTGCAGAAAAACTTGGGATGAAAAATGTGTACAGCTACCAGCGGTTGGAGAAGAAATCAAACCCCACCCTTTCTATGCTTAAGAAAGTAACAGAAGTATTTCCAGACATGCAGATTGATATGCTGTTGAATTAAACAAAAAATATTTATTTTCAAATATGTGCCATTTACACCACCTATCTCATGCAATAGTGGGCATATGAAAATCATATACAACCCAATCATCTTAACTGGGAACTGGTCAGAGAGCAGCCATCCAGATAAGGTTATCAAAATTGCTCAGTACATTGACTTCATCCTTTTCTACATGCCGGATGGCAGCGTGCGGGCCGTGAACATCCCTCTTGAGATAGGCAGTGGCCATCTTCTCGATATGCGCTGGCTTGAGCCGCTGGAATGCGACCGCAACATAACGAAGACAGCCCACAGGACAATACTAAGAGTGGAGAACGAGAACCTTATGAGGGAGGCAGGAACAGGAGTGGTCTGGATGCGGAGGGTGTGAAACTTGATTTCACATCCAACCTATATTATGATAGAGGTACGAGGTGAAAGTTTGAACAGCAAAGAAATAAAGGATTTTTTAGACAATAGTTTAAAAACTGCTGAAGACCCTGAAGCACTTACTCTGGGCAACTTTTATAAATTATATTCAAAAGAAAGAGATTATCACGAAATTGCCCTTTACAAATTTTTCCAAGATAAAACTCTTAGTAAAAAACTTCTTGAAAATCTTTTCCCGAATGAAGATACAAGTAATCTAAAAATAGTAAATGTTAAAAAAGAAAAACCTTATAACATCGACATATATTTTGACATTGTTTCTTCAGCGGATAACTTAGTTAAACATCCAGTTATTATTGAGTTAAAAACAAATACAGATAATCATGATGGACAATTAACACGCTACTATAAAAAAATTAAAACTAAAGTAAATAGTCCCCTTTGCTTTTATATTACATTAAATGGAAAATCACCACTTGTAAATGATTCAGAGAACCCAGAAATTGTTAAATATTACACACCATTAAAATATTTTGATTTAATTAAAAACATTGATGAGGAAAAAGATATTGCTGAAGAGAATTCAGCAAAAAATATTTTCAAAGATTATATTAAAACAGTTAAAACTAATGATTTAGGGTGTTCCCCGTCTCTTCCATATTCACTTCAGGCAATATCAGTTCCATCTCTTTCCCAAGCTTTTTTCTATTTTTATTGTTTTAAAAAAATAAAAACTCAGTTAAAAGAAAGATATGACATTTCAGTTGATTATGAATGTTGGTATATAGAACCAGATGGCAATGGAAAACCTACAAAAAATAATAAACAATTATTTTTTGCCTATGAAAATGAAAAAGATAAAAATCTTTTTTTAGCAACAAAAGAAAAAGATAAGATTATTAATGACTCTGATTTTAAAAATAATTTTATATATTTAAAATTGATATTTAAAAAAAAGAATGGAAAACTTGCCCTCGAAAAAAGATGGCAGAGAGGAAATAGCAGTTTAATTTATGGTATTCATGATGATATTGAAAATATAGCAATCTATCAAAAGCTAATTGATTATTGGGCTTTATCTAAAGATGAAAGAACTTTTAAAAAACATATTTTTCATGACAGTGAAATTAATAGAAAACTAGACATGTTTTCTGGAGGACATAAAAAAGAACAAGTTCCAAAAGAATATATAGTTGCACAAATACTTAATTTGGAAATGAATTATTTAAAATATGGACGAATAATAAACGGTATTACCGATATTGACACCTGGGTTGATAGAATAAAAGAAGATCTCGACAGAATCCAATAACTATGGTTCCAGACACCCACATGTCATGTTATAATCTCCATAAAGGAGGAAGCAATGGGCAGACACAGCGCTATCGAAAGCATCGCCAACATGCTGAAAATCGTAAAACTCATGAGCCAGGAAAAAGGCGCCTCCATCTCTCAGATGGCAAAGGCTACCGGCATTGACCGCTGGACCATCCGGGACATGATAGACAGCTTAGAAACCATGAATGACAATGGTATGCTCATTGACCAAGAGGAAGATCCCAAGGACAAGCGGAAGACCAACTACCATATAAATCGCGACAAATTATGGACTCTCACCCTCCCCAGCCTAAGCCTCTCTGATGACGAGGGGTTGCTCCTTGCCCTTATGATGGGCCAGTCCCAGCAAGTGCCTGTTCTGAAGAAGGCTGCCAAGGGACTGCAGGCCAAGCTCAGTTGGTTCAATTCACCGGAATGCTATCAGATATACAATGTGAATGCCACAGAAAAGATAGTTAGCGAAAATGCCCAGGAGACAGTGTCTATCATCCTCAAGGCAATACAAGAGAACAAGTGTCTGAGCTTCACCTATGATAACGCTGGTAATACCAAGCTGGCCAAACGTGATGTCATGCCCCTTTACATGTTTATCTATGACGGTGGTATTTATCTTAACGCCCAGAAGCTGGAAGATGGAGATCTCCGCACCTACGCGCTGGAGCGGATTAAGGATATCCCTCAGATCATCTCTCCGAAGAAAAAGCCGAAACGCCTCCCCTACGACGGCAGGCTGGAAGACCCATTCGGCCCATTCTGCGAGCACAAGGGATTCACTTTCTCTGTCACCTTCGACTCATGGCAAGGCTGGTACAACATGCAGAAGCGCTGGCCCGACAGCATAAAAGTTAAGAAGAATAAGGACGGCACCTGCACACTCACAGCCCACACCAGGGGCCTTCATGTCGTAAAGAAATGGATCATGGGGCAGACAAAGAATGTCAAAAAGATAACACCAAAATGGTTCCGGGATAGCATTATGGCAGACATAGATACCATGATCACAGCCATCCTGAAAAAATAAGTGGCAAATTTTTCACATTTTTCTAAATAGGTGGTAAATACTCACCATATCTCTCTGTAGACTCAAATCCTAGACTCTTTTTAGGAGGAAAACCATGCTTGATTTGACCGGAATATGGTTCAACACAGATGGCGGGAACAATGAGATCACTATCATACGCCAATTTGAGCATCTTGTCACAATCCAATGCCTGAGCAGAAGAAACGGGATGAACTATGAGAGCTTCGGATTCGGCAGACTTGAAAACCTGGATCAGAAGAAAGTAAGCGATCTCATCATCACCTGGGCCTACACTCACTCAAGCCAAGGCGGAAAGAAGGGAGTGGTTCACAAGACAACCATCATGGTAGGGTCGGAAGACCTTATGCTTCAGGTTGAAGATGAGCTGCTGACCCATGGCACAACGGCAAAGCCGGACAGCCACTATGGAAACTGGGAGCGAGGCAAGAAATTTGAAATCAATATAGGAGGATTGGAATGGTCAACCTGAATGGAACATGGACAAACGTAAACGGCGATGGAGATATTGTTGAGATACGCCGCCATGGATTCGGTTATTTTATTTATGGCTCGTACACGACTACAGATGGAAGAAAGATTGAGAACTTCGGGTACGCGCCTATCGGCAAAGAGAACTATGACATAGGGGACAAGATAAAGGTGACCTGGACCGACACCTATGCAAGCAACGGGAGCGAGCGGGGAAATGTACATGGAGCTATAATTGAGATTGTTTCCAACGACCACCTGAAGCAGATCAAAGACTGCATCATCAAAAAGCCCCACGCCAGAAACAGGACCGAATATGGCAACTGGCGGAGGATGATTATCAGAAGAAGCGTCAAGAGGATTCTGAAATGATGAAAATTCTTTGTATCCTATTGATCTGCATTGGTGTCATTCTGATCTGTATGGGCATTGCAACCACCGGCCAGGCAGATGTCGGCTCTCTTAGTATCAGGAACGCATCGTCCAGCGCAGTCACAATGATAAAGATTATCCCATCCAAGGCCGGAGTGGAACAGCCCGAGAAAACCCTCTCCTTCTCGGAAATTTTGAACACAAACGAAATCAGATCCTTCGACCTGGACAACAATTATTTCTATGAGATCCAGCTGGTTGATGCAGAGGGCCGTTTCGCCAAGAAAAGCAATGTGCGCCTCAAGTACTCCTGGCAGAGGCTGGCTTTCACTGATGCAGATTTCGGCAAAAGCGGGGCACTGGTTGGAGTTGCCACAGGCCATCTGAAGGGAGTAGTCAAGAATAATCCGCACAGGCAGATGGGTAATACCTGTGCTCTCATCATCTGGAATAGAACCGGTAGTACCATCGATCACATCGATATTGAGCAGGATGGTGAGAGACAGCAGTATCGGGTCACTGTCAGGAACGGGCAACAGAAGACTATTGATATCAGGAGGCATACGGAGACCAATGTGTCCCTTTATTCGTCCAAATTTGAATATGCCAAAAAAAGGCTGATTTTTGAATCGAATCACGACTTCCTGGTTTTCTCGCAAAAGGACTGCTGCAACGACACTGTGTTTGGAATTCTCACAGTGATATTTGAATCGGTAGGTTCTAAAGTCAAGGGGCTGTTTGCCAAGGCTCCTTAATTCTATAGGGAGGGGACTTTATATTCTGTGGGAAAAGGTATAATATAAAGCTATGTTAGACATAAAATTCATCAAGGAACACCTTGAGCAGGTTAAGAAGAATATCACAGACAGGAACATGGTGGCCGATGCCGACCTTGTTGTCAAGCTTTATGACGAGAAGACCGCACTTCAGCAGAAGCTGGATTCACTGCGGCAGCAGCGGAA
>JAFXTY010000074.1 GCA_017535435.1 Spirochaetia bacterium
GGAATACCAGTCTTCTTCATAAGAGGAATGGTGATAACACCAGTAGTTGCAACATTGGATGTGGAAGATCCGGAGAGCATGGCGAACATAGAGGATGCCACAACCGCCATCTTTGCCGGTCCACCAACCATGGAACCGAACACACCTTTTGCTATCTTGAGCAGAAGGTCTGCAAGGCCTGTTGCATGGAGGGCTGCTCCGAAGAGCAGGAACATTGCGATATATGTGGAAGAAACTCCGATAGGAGTTGACCAGATACCTACGTCTGCCAGGTAGAAGTGCCTCATGATCATGGCAACCTTGAATCCAGGATGCCACAGCACGTTTGACCTTGGGAAAAGGAAACCGAATCGGCAGTAAATTATCATTATGATGCCGATTGCCATGAGTACACGGCCTATTGAGCGTCTGGTTGCCTCAAGGATACAGATGAGCAGCCACACACCCATGATCTGGTCGATCAGGTATACATTTCCCTGTCTCATTACAATTTCATTCGTAAAGATGGTTATATACCAGCAGCTCATTATGCTGAGCACTATGAACAGGTAGTCGTACCAGTATACCTTGGTCTCAACTTCTTCGTTTCTCTTTATTCTTGATTTTTTTGTCAGCCTGTATGCGATAATGCATAAAGCTGTTATAACCGCTGCATATGCTAGATGGACAGGTGCAGGTGCAGTAATCCTTTTGACATAGAAAGTCAAGAAAATTGTTATGAAAGTACCAAGCCCCAGGAAGATGAACGGTCCGTAGGGCTCTTTCTTGGCTCCTGAGTTTCTGTTTGCAGAGAACTTCCACATACAGATGCTCAGCGCAAAGGAAAGGTGCACGCTTCTCTGGATCATGGCAGTGAACAGACCGGCACAGGCTGTATACAAGTGGAACAGTCCGAACAGGCCCGCTGCGATAATCAGAATGGTGGTGTCCCGTTTTCCTAAAGTTCTGTATCCAGTTATCTGCTTTTCAAGTTTGTCAGACTTCTCCTGGATGAACTTCATTTCTTGTTCGACAGTCATTTTTGAACTATCACTCATAAATGCTCCTTGGTGATGTGTGATAAAAAAATGCTGCCCTGCTTACGCAGAGCAGCACATATCACTGCTCTTGATCAGCAGTCCAGAGGATAATCTTTCCTCACAATAGCGGCATGAACCATCTCTGTGAGTGTAAGAATATCGAATACAGGCAGTTTTATCCGCTGCTGTATCTCTTTTGCGAAAGGTGGCAGGTCAGTACACTCTATGAGCAGGGCGCCCATATCAGGGTTCTCTGCATAGAGCTTGTCTACCTCGTACAGAACATCCTTGCGGAGAACATCCATATCCAGGTCTGTTCTTGTTCTGTCAATGATGACATCCCTGAACTCGTCGTGCTGAATCATTCCAGCAATACAATGTGGGATATTCTCGGCATGCACTACCATCAGATAATCCGGGGTGAAACTTCCCTTGTCTGCAACAAGGATTCCCAGCTTCCGGCCGCCGATCATCTGAGAGATGAGAGGTGCCTGCATTACGCTGGAGATAAACACTGGAACCTTAACTTCGGCTGCTATCTTGTCCTGAAGCAGAGCCATAAAACCGCAGCTTCCGGTGATAGCCTTCACGCCCATGGCCTCCAGCTCTTTTGCTGCGGCGATGAAACGCGGAAGGAGATCTGCGCATTTATCACGAACTACAACTGCCGCTGTAGCTCCGTCAATAACCTTGTAAACTACTGGGAAGTCAAATGTATGGTGGTTCTTGATATGGGCAGGAACCTTGTAGTAGTAAGATTCAAGCACCAAAATTCCGATCTCTGCACCATATGTGTTAGGTCCGCCTTTTAAAATCATAGTCTTTTCCTTATTTGATAAGTCCCTTGTCCTTGAAGAACTTCTCTGCACCAACGTGCCATGGAATTACACCGCGCATCTTAACCATGTTCTCAGGGGTGATATACTTTGTCATTCCGTGTACAGCCTGAACCTCGTCGATTCCCTTAACCATACAATCCAGCATGTTATAAACATAGTCTGCGGAAAGTTCTGGGAGAGCTGCGAAGATAGATCCTGTTGTGATCAGCTGAACAGGCTCGTCAACACCATTGTATGTTCCTGCTGGCAGATTCTCTGTTCCATATGCTGGGTAGAGTTTCAGGAATTCAGGAATGTCTTTTGCCGGATCCTTGAATCCAAGGATTCTTACAGGGCGGGCAGAAGAAAGCTCGATGATTGAGCCTGCTGGCCATGCTGTTGCATATCCTGCCATATCAAGCTGCTTGTCCTGCATACCGGTAACACGCTCTGTATGTGTAAGAGGTCTCCAGTCTACATCCTTGATCTCCATTCCATAGAATTTCAGGATTGCTTCATACTGCAGAAGGTCTCCGGAACCAGCGGAACCCGGGGAGATTTTCTTTCCCTTAAGGTCTGCGAATGTCTTGATGTCGCTGTCTTTCCATACAACTGCCTGCATTCCTGTAGGGAACAGGTTACATACGAAGCTTACATCGTGCCATTCACCTTCTTTTGCAAAGTTTCCCTTTCCGTTGTATGCATCATCGATGATTACAGTGTTGATCATACCGAGCTGGGTCTCTTTCTGCTTCATAAGGCGGATGTTCTCTCCAGATCCACCGGTAGCCTGGATTGTAAGAGTATAATCTGAATACTTTCTGACCTGGTTGGACACAGCTGCACCTACTGGGTACCAGCTTCCTGTCATTCCAGATGTTCCCATCAATGCGCCCTTCTCAGGTGCACCGCTTGACTGCTCTGCTGCGCCTGTTGCGAAAACGAGGCTGCTGACCAGACAAATCATCATTGCGATTAACAAATACTTTTTCATGTTTCCTCCATTTATAATTTGTTCTAATTAGTATCTTTATTTAGAAACACATTTTCCCATATGTCAATTTTTTGTTAAAATTTTCACAATTTTATTTGTTTGCTTTATACATATCATACATTTTATTTATATTTATTTTATTAATTTTAACTTTTATATCTAAAATATTTTTTATATGCTATTCTTAAAACATGAAAAAATTAAATTTACATCATCTTTATCTTTTTTATTACATCGCGAAGTACAAATCCATAACAAAAGCGGCTAACTTCCTGGAGATAAGCCAGCCGGCAGTGAGCCTCCAGATCAAGAACTTCCAGAAGGAATGCGGAGTCCAGCTTTTAGATATTGTTGACAAGAAAATTTTTCTAACCCCGGTGGGAAAGTCGCTTTATTTTAAATGCGAGGAGCTCTTTGCCCTCAAGGAGGACGCGGAAGAGATAATTCTGGGCAACAAAGAAACTGCCAACGAGATGATCAGCATCTGCACTACCCATCCCTTCGGTGATTACTATATGGGAAGCTTCCTTCCCGGCCTTATCAAAAAATTCCAGGACAGCCTAAGACTCTCCATAACCACCGACAGCTCCGACCAGATTCTGGAGAAAACACTGGAACTGGAGACAGACCTGGGCATAGTGGGCAAGCCGGTGAAGCATCCCAAGCTGGTGATAAAGTCACTCCTGCGGGAGTCCCTCCACCTTATCTGCAACCCAAATCATGAGCTGGCCAACAAGCTTATAATCCATCCGACAGACTTGGTGAACCATCCCTTCATCACCCACGAGCCTGGCTCCTCCACCCGAAAGGCTATTGAGGAATATTCCACAAAAAACAATATAAAGCTGAATGTGGTGGAAGAAATCTATTCTCCTCGCCTGGTGGCAGATATTGTTGGCAATACAAATGCTATTTCTATTATCTCAAGACATATCATCGGAGATTATGTAAGAAACGGAAAGCTCAAATCCATACCGATTGACGGCGGTCTGTTCCGGTATTTCTTCCTTATTTATCATAAAGAAAAATATATTTCCCCCGTTCTGCAGCAGGTAATAACTGCACTTGAAACCTGGTGCGACAACTACAACCAGGAAGTTCTGCTTAATATAGCAAAGGATTGAAAACAGCCATGAAATCATATCCCTCTATCTTCAACCATGTGCTTGGACCTGTGGCTCCAGGCCCATCAAGCTCCAATACTGCGGCTCCCTACCGGATAGGTGATCTGGTGCGGCAGATTGTGGGCAGAGTGCCTGAAAAAGTTTTTATGGAGCTGGCCTCCAGCACCAGCTTTGCCCGGACCTTCCTGGGCAGCAAGAGCGACCTGGCCCTTATAAGCGGCCTGCTGGGCAAAGACATAACCAAGTACGATATATCAAAAGCTTATAAGGATGCAAAGAAAGCGGGGCTTTCCATAGAGTTTGACTCCAAGAGCTGGAAAGGGCTTGGAACCATGAAGGGAAGCCGCATCCATGTGGATGATATGGTTATAATCGCCGACTCCACCGGCGGCGGCACTGTGCTTATAAAGGAGATTGACGGCTGTGCCCTGGATATAAAGGGAGACAGCTATGTACTGCTGCTCTTCTCAGATACAGCCCGGATAAAAAAGCTGGAGAAGGCATTCAACAAGTTCAAGCCAATCAGCTCGAACGGTAATGATGGAAAGGCTATCCTCTCCATCTTCTGCTCCTACCCTGCAGAGAAGAAAGAGCTGGGGCAGCTGGTCAAAGCCAATGCAAATCTGTATAGCAGAGCCTCTTTCCTTAACCCGGTGCACCCGGTGGTCTGCAGGGAAAAGGTAGAGCCACCGTTCCAGACCGCAAAGGAGCTGGAGGCGTTCTGCAGGAAGAAAAGATGCGGCATATGGCAGGCGGCAGTCAAATACGAGGCTGCTATAAGCGGATGGAGCGAGAAGGCTGTGTTTGATCATGCCACAGAGCTCTGGAATATCTGCCTTGAAGGAATAGGCCGGGGAGCAGAGGGAGATTTCGACATAAACGGAATGATTACCCCCAAAGCAAACCAGCTTCTGAAAAAGTATATCAATAAAAAGAATAAAAAATTTTTCTCCACCGGGATTCTGGATTTTGCAGTTCCCCTTTCCCTGGGAGTGATGGAATACAGCAACTCGGCCGGCATAATAGTGTGCCTGCCCACCGGCGGCTCCAGCGGCATTGTGCCGGCGGCCATATACAGCGCCGCAAGCGATGTGAGCGCCATGGTGAAGGCCTTCCTCACCGCAGGTGTGATAGGAGTGATTATGGCGCGGACCAACAACTTCTCAGGCGGTGGTCTCGGGTGTCAGGCCGAGATAGGCTGCGGAGCAGCCATGGCAGCCGGGGCGTTGGTGCAAATATTGGGTGGCACAGTGCATCAGGCATGCGACGCCGCCTCCATGACCCTGCAGTGCCTTTCAGGCCTGGTCTGCGACCCGGTGGCCGGCACTGTGCAGGTGCCCTGCATTGCCCGGAATATGAGTGCCACAGCCACTGCCTTCACCTGCGCCAATGCGGTAATGGCTGGCTTTGATCCAGTCATTCCTTTTGACGAGGAGCACGATGCTTTTGTCACTATCGGGAAGATTGTGTGCAAGTGCAAAGGAATAGGTGCTACAACCACTCCAACAGGGCAGAAGATAGCTGCCGAGATGCAGAAAAAGTATACAAAGAGCAGAAAGGTGTGATTATTCCGGGATATATTCCCGGGCTATGCGCACTATCGCCTCTGCCGCCTGGGCCGGGCTCTCCCAGAGCCCCAGCCCACAGAAGGCTGCACATGCACAGCCGGTCAGTTCCCCGTCCGCAATCTCAGGAACCAGCACTCTCTTGCCAGTTATATTGGCCCGCAGCTGGTTCCACTCTGCATTCTTAGCCTGGCCTCCCGATAAGCGGAGCGCCTCTGCTGTGCAGCCTTCGCTCTCCAGTGCCTGGAGAGCGCGGCAGAGGGAGCGGCCATACTGCTCCCGGTCGATCTCTATCAGATGGGCGCTCTCAGAAAGCCTTACAGAAATATTTGTGCATCCCGGGGTGATATGGGGCATAACCCGGAGCCCTTCGCCACTCACAGCTTTCCCGCCAGCACAGCAGTAATTGATCCCCTCCGAGGTTCCCGCCCGGTCGCAGATCTGGCCGGCCTTAAGGGTTGCTGTCCCCAGTATGGCCATAAGGAAATCGCTGCCGCCGGCAAACACCGGAATCCCTGCTTTTATCCCGAACAGTTTTTCCGCCGCCGGGGTGACCGTGCCGACCTTCTCCCCGGTATGCACCAGGGGCGGCAGCTTCTCAAACGCAATTCCATTCTGCTCTGCATCCTCTTTGCTCCAGAAGAATGGGATAAATCTGTCATCAAAAACAGGGGCAGCACATTCACCGGTCAAAAGATAATTGAAATAGCCATCCATGGTCAGGAACTGCTTTGTATCCTCGTATTCCTGCGGACAGTTTTCCTTTAGCCACATCAGCTTGGACAGATAGAGAGAGCACCCATGGGCAAGGGGCTTTTCCCTTTTGTCATTCCATAAAAGAGGCTTTCCGATTGTATTATCTTTTTTAAGTGGAATAAATGTGGGTCCGCTGCCGCTCACTGCCACAGCAGAAACAGAAAAGGTGCAGCCCAGCTTCTGCACAAGCTCACCAAGAGCCTGCTGCAAGACCACACCTTCCTTATAATAAATCCGTCCCTCCGATACCAGTTCTCCAACAGAAGAAATCACAGCCCCTTTCAGGCTGGAGGTGCCGATATCCAGACAGAGGGCATACATCACTTCTTGCTCTGGATCAGCTGCTGGATGATCATCTTGTTGTCTACAACAGGAGTAATCGGCCTATTCTGATGCAGTCTGGAGATAATCCGGGCAAAGAGGTCGGAAACGCTTGCGCTTACATACCACTCCTTGCTCAAAAGATCGTCCCCATGGTATACAGCATTGGTTCCGATAAGCTTGGTGAAGTATCCCTGCTTGTAAGCCTCGTCAAAGCTCTCGATTGCTTTTCCTGTGAAGAGCGGCAGGCTGATTGCGCAGATGATCTTCTCTGCTCCCTCGGCCTTAAGATGCTTCATTGCCTCGATAAGGGTTCCACCTGTTCCCAGCATATCGTCTGCCATGAACACAGTCTTGCCCTTTACATTTCCAAGGAGCTTCATGGATACAATATTTGTGCTCTTTGCATCGCCGGTAACCTTTGAATAGTCCCTCTCCTTGTAGATAAGAGCCAGAGGCTTGTTCAGGTTATTTGCATAGAACTTGTTCCTGTCCACAGCTCCGGTATCCGGAGATACGATAACCAGGTTCTCGTCCTCAAGGTCAACCAGCTCGGAAAGCTCTCTGATGATCTGATATGATGCGTGGAGATTCTCCATCCGCAGGCGGTTGAAGCTGTTCTCAATCTCCTTGGAGTGGATATCCAGGGTGATGATCTTCTTGACGCCCATGTACTCAAGGATTCTTCCGAAGAGGGATGCGGTAAGTGCCTCTCTTCCTTTGCGCTCATGCTGGCGGGCAAATGGATAGACAGGAACTACGACGTTCACAGAGCGGGCACCTGACTGGATTACTGCATCTATGGTTGCAAAAAGGATAAATGCATGATCTGGAACAGAGAGGACATGTTTCTTGCCGTCACCGTTCACATCAATAGGATAATGGTTCTCGCAGTCCTGGATGATGAATACATCCATACCCCGGACAGAGGAGAGAATCTCGGTCTTGAACTCGCCGTTGGCGAACCGGGTGCACTTTGTAGGAATCTTGAACTCAGGGCACTCATAAGCGTGAATGTCTTTGTTAGGATCGAAGTTGTCCGGATCAAGGATGTCTGACTGCATGTTGATCTTTGCCTCAGCCTCATCTCTAGAGATGCCGTATGCCTTTGCAATCAGCTCAACTTTCTGTCTGTGCTTTGCTGTATAATTCCGCTTAAGGTAATCTACAATTGTATCACAGAAGGCCTCTCCGCCTGGACATGCCACAATACCCAGGTTGACTACTTTTGAATAATTCATGTTTTATCCTTTTATGTGTTTAGAATTATATTATTAGAATATCACTTACGCGTTGGTATTTCAATCAAAAAAACAGATTGGATGTATCAGTTGAGAAAAAAGTTTTTAACTTCTTCTATTGTAGAGAAAAAATGAGTCGGGCCTGCTTTTGAGAGCTCATCTTCAGAGCCATATCCATAACCCACCGCTATTGAATCCATGCCGTTGGCCTTGGCTCCCAGAATATCATGCTTCCGGTCACCTACCATTATGCACTCGTCAGCCTTCAGATTCCACTTCTCAAGCACATAGCTGAGAAGCTCAGCCTTATCGGTGCGCTTGCTGTCCAGCTCGCTTCCTTCCACAATATCAAAGTAGCGCATAACCCGGAAATAGGAGAGGATACGCTTGACATAAAGCCGTGGCTTTGAGGAGGCAATCAGGAGCCGGTATCCCTTTTCCTTCAGTGCATACAACAGCGCCTCGACCCCCTCATACAGGGCATTCTCGTACAGCCCGGTCTCGGCATAGTATTCCCGGTAGCACTCCACCACTTCCTTGGCCTCATCCTCAGGACATCCAAGATAGTCCATGAACGATTGGTAGAGCGGCGGCCCCACAAAGGAGGTCAGCTTATCCAGGTCAGGCTCATCCACCCCATAGCAGTGGAGGGCATACTGCACACCTTTGACAATGCCCGGCTTTGAGTCGGTGATAGTGCCGTCCAGGTCGAAGATGATGTTCTTGTATTTCATATCAGTATTTGCTCAGGAACGCTCTGGTGCGCTCGTTCTGGGGGTTGTCGATAACCTGCTTTGCAGGACCCTGTTCTGCAATCACTCCGTGGTCCAGGAAGATAATCTTGTCTGAAAGATCACGGGCAAAGGCAATCTCGTGGGTCACTACAATCATGGTCATCTTGGCTTCGGCCAGCTCCCTGATTACCTTGAGGACCTCCCCTGTAAGCTCCGGATCAAGGGCGCTTGTAGGCTCGTCGAAGCACAGGATGGATGGGTTCATGGCAAGAGCCCTTGCAATAGCCACACGCTGCTGCTGACCGCCGGAAAGCTGACATGGATAATGGTCAATCTTCTGCTCAAGACCCACCCTCTTGATGAGGGACATGGCACGTTCCCGTATCTCTGCCTCGGGATAGCGCTTAAGGAGACGGGGCGCAAGCTCCACATTCTCAAGCACAGTGTACTGCGGGAAAAGGTTGAACTGCTGGAACACAAGACCGAAGTTAAGCTGGTTCTCCCGCTGCTGCTCAACAGTCAGATCCCGCTGAGCCGCATCGAAGATCACCTTGCCATTGACAGAGATGGTTCCTTTATCTGCCCTCTCAAGAAAGTTGATGCAACGCAGAAGTGTAGTCTTTCCGCCGCCGGAGGAACCGATTATTCCCAGCACATCGCCCTTGTCAAGGGAGAAGGAGATGCCCTTGAGAACCTCGTTTGAACCAAAATGCTTGTGTATATCTTTCACTTCCAGAATCGGCATCTCTTCCTCCATCAATTGAAATAGCTCAGCTTCTTCTCAAACTTGGAAAGAAGAATGGTGAGGAGTCCACTGAAGACAAGATAGAAAACTCCTGTTGTGAAAAGAGGCCAGATTATTCCGTCCGACTTGATGAATGTCTGTCCGGCCCAGATAAGCTCATATACAGCAATTACCCGCGCAAGGGAAGTATCTTTCACCAGAGTGATTATCTCGTTGCCCATGGGGGGAACGATGCGTTTGATAACCTGCAGGAGCACAATCTTGAAGAAGACCTGGCGCCTTGTGAGTCCCAGTACCTGGCCAGCCTCGTACTGTCCCTTGGAGATGCTCTCGATTCCACCCCGATAGATCTCTGAGAAATAGCAGGAATAATTGATTATGAAGGCCACCATTACAGCGGTGAAACGCCCGGAGGTGCCCATGCCCCAGATGTTCTGGTGGAACAGGAGTCCGGGCCCGTAGTAGATAACGATAAGCTGGAGCATGAGAGGTGTTCCCCTCACGATCCAGACTATAAAACGGACAATAAATTTCAGGGGCTTGAACTTGGCCATTGAACCGAATGACACAACAAGTCCAAGGGGAATTGCTCCGGCCAGTGTGAGCAGAAAGAGCTCAATTGTCTTTATAAACCCGTCACAGAGGCGGAGCAGAACTTCCTGAATCATTATTTCTGTGGGATGATTGAAGCCTGTGTGCCGTACTTCTCGGCAGCCTTCATCATAGAGCCGTCAGCATATGCTTTCTTGAAGAAATCATTGATTGCTGGAACAAGGTCAGATCCTTTTCTGAAGCCCACACCGTACTCCTCTTCTGTAAGAGCAACTGTGTATGTCAGGTCCGGGTATGATGTTCCTGGGCCAACCATTGCGGCAGCCATGAGGGAGTCGATGATACATGCCTCGGATGTTCCGGCAGCAACTTCCATTACTGCGGCAGCCTGTGTCTCAACAGCAGTAGCCTTGTAGCCATTGTCTTTTGCAGCAGCCTCTCCGGCACTTCCTGCCTCTACGGCAAACTTGAGAGCCTTGGCATCAGCAGCTGTCTTGAGAGCTCCTGCCTTAGCCTTATTCACTACGATGATCTGTGCGTTGTTGCAGTAAGCATTGGATGTAGCCATTGCCTTCTTTACACCGTCAGTAAGGGTCATTCCGTTCCATACGCAGTCGATTGTCTTGTTCTCCAGCTCCATGCTCTTGGAGTCCCAGTCAATCTCGATGAACTCGCACTTTACTCCAAGTTCCTTGGCAAATGCCTTTGCCATATCAGCATCAAAGCCGATCCACTCGTTTCCTTCCTTGTAGTCCATTGGTGCGAAATCTGTGATTCCTACTACAAGAGTTCCCTTTCCGGCAACATATGCCTTATCAGAGCTGGAAGCCTCTTTCTTTCCACCAGCAAATGCAAAAGCTGCACAGAGTAAAAGAACCAGTGCGCAGATAAGAATTTTAGATGAAGTTTTCACTTTTTTCTCCTTTTTTTAATCAGCATAGACTAAAAAATACATTATATCAATCAAATCCCGTGAAAAAAAATATAATATAGAATATAATCAAAGGTGGAGGTCCCATGAAAACCTATTTTATCCTTGACGGCTACAGCCTTATCTATAAATCCTACTTTGCCTTCATCCGCAATCCCATGATGAATCCCAAAGGGGAGAACAGCTCGGCCGTGTTCGGTTTTTTCCGCACCCTTTTCAGCCTTTTCGACCGTTACAACCCCGAATATTTTCTGGTGACCCTGGACTCCCTGACCCCCACATTCCGCCACCAGATGTACCCTGAATACAAAGCCACCCGGGACAAGACCCCGGAGGATCTCCATGCCCAGATTCCACGGATTGAGGCTATACTCAAGGCCCTGGGAATAGCCGCCATAAGAATGAACGGCTACGAGGCTGACGACATAATTGCCACCTACGCCAGGAAGTGCCAGGCAGAAGACTCCCAATGCCGCATAATCACAGGGGATAAGGACCTGCTCCAGCTGGTGAACGACAACATAAAGGTGATCCGCTACAGCAAGGACGACTACAACGAGATGGACAGGGACGGTGTCTATAAGGAATGGGGAGTATGGCCCGAGCAGATACTGGACTACCTGGCTATCTGCGGAGACACTGCCGACAACATCCCAGGGGTAAAGGGAATAGGCCCCAAGGGTGCCGTGAACCTGCTCCAGGCCTACGGGAATATCGACAGCATCTATGAGAATATAGAGAACATCAAAGGGGCCAGCAAGGCAAAGCTGGAGGCTGGCCATGAGGACTGTTTACTCAGCCGGAAGCTGGTTCAGCTCTGCACCGATGTGCCGCTGGAGCAGTGCCTGGACGATTTCTCCACCGCCAACCTGGATTACATGGCAGCAGTGCCTCTCCTCAAGCAGGAGGGAATCAAGAGTGCCATCAAGTGGCTGGAGGAGAAGGCTGGGGTTCCCGAGGGGGGCCTGTTCTCACAGAACCCAGACTCAGAGGAAGGGACCCTGGGGCTGACCACCGGGGAATCCAAGCCGTCAGCAAAGAAGGGCACCTACACTGCAATAACCCAGCTCCACCAGCTGGATGAGCTTATAACCAAGGTCAAGGAGGCTGGCATCTATGCTTTCGACTCCGAGACCGACAGCCTGGACTTTGTCTCAAATCGGCCGGTGGGCTTCTCCATCGCCATCAAGCCGGAGGAGGGCTTCTACATCCCGCTCCAGGCCGAGGGCCAGACTTTCATCCCGGAGGAAATAGTAAAGAACAAGCTGCGGCAGATCCTGGAAGACCCGGCTCTCAGGCTGGTGGGACAGAACTTCAAGTTCGACTACCAGGTGCTTAAGCGCTGGGGCATAAACCCTGCCAACATCTGGTTCGACACCATGGTCGCCGCCTGGCTGGTGGACACCCGGATCTCCACTTACAACATGGATTATCTGGCAGACCACTACTTCGGCTACAAGACTATTGCCTACGACGAGGTTGTGCCAAAGGGCAAATTCTTCCAGGATGTGCCGCTGGAACAGGCCAAGGAGTATGCGGCCGAGGATGCGGACATCACCTTCCGCCTCTATGAGCACCTTTACCCTGTCGTGAAAGATCATAACGAGAAGCTTTTCTTCGATGTGGAGATGCCCCTTGTCACCATACTGGGAGACATGGAGCTGGAGGGAATCCGCATAGACAAGCATGTGCTGGAGAAATATTCGGTGGAGCTGGATGCCCACCTGAGTGCCATGGAGAAGGCTATCTACCAGGAGTGCGGCAAGGAGTTCAACATCAACTCCACCCAACAGCTCCAGGAGGTGCTTTTCACTGACCGGAAGCTCAAGCCTATAAAGAAGACCAAGACCGGCTATTCCACCGACACATCGGTGCTGGAGGAGCTGGCCCTGGAGGATGTGGTGCCCCAGATGATACTGCGTTACCGGGCTCTGGCAAAGCTTAAGTCCACCTATGTGGATGCACTGCCCCAGCAGACAGACTCAAGCTCCAGGATCCACACCACCTTCCGGCAGACCGGCACTGCCACCGGCCGCCTTTCCAGCATCAACCCAAACCTGCAGAACATCCCTATCCGGGACGAGGAGGGGCGCCGCATCCGGAAAGCCTTCATCGCAAGGGCCGGCATGGTGTTCCTGAGTGCCGACTACTCCCAGATAGAGCTGGTGGTGCTGGCTCACCTCTCTGAGGACCCGGCGCTTACCAAAGCCTTCAAGGAAGGGGTGGATGTCCACCGCCTCACAGCATCATTAGTATTCGGAGTGCCCCAGGAAGCTGTCACCCCGGACCAGCGGCGGGTTGCCAAGGTCATCAACTTCGGTGTCATCTACGGCATGTCTGCCTTCCGCCTTGGCCGGGAACTGAATATTCCGGTGCAGCAGGCAAGCGGCTTCATAAAGATGTATTTCGAGAAATATGCAGGCGTTCAGCGGTTTATCGACGAGACACTGGAGTATGCAAGAGAGCATGAAAGTGTAAAGACAATACTGGGGCGGGAGCGGTTCGTCAATGCCATCAACAGCAAAAACCATAACGAGAGAAGCGGTGCAGAGCGTATCGCCTTCAACTCACCTATCCAGGGGTCTGCGGCAGATATAGTGAAGATGGCAATGATCAACATATCCAAGAAACTTAAGGAGAAGGGGCTTGAATCCAAGATGGTGCTCCAGATACACGACGAGCTTATATTCGAGGTACCGCAGAAAGAGGTGGAGATCATGAAAGCATTGGTGAAGGAAGAGATGGAGAATGTGATAAAGCTCCATATTCCACTTAGGGTAAGCATAGAGACAGCAGAGAGCTGGGGAGACATGCACTGATGGTCATAGGAGTGGCAGGGAAGACCTGCGCAGGGAAAAATTCAGTTGTAGCGCCGCTGGAGAAGATGGGCTTCTGCCATGTGGATGTGGACCAGCTGGGACACATTGCCCTTGAGAACCAGAAGGAGAAGGTGTTCCAAGCCTTCGGGCCTAAGATCCGGAACCAGGACGGCTCGGTGAACCGGAGAGAGCTGGGGGCTATAGTGTTCTCATGCCCTGAAGAAAAGAGGAAGCTGGAGAGCATAGTCCATCCCGAGATGGTGAGGATGGTGGAGGATATCATCGTAGAGCGGCAGGATGTGATCATAAACGCCGCAATACTGTTCGAGATGGGTCTTGATAAGCTGTGCGACATAATTTTCTGGGTGGATGCCCCTGCCATAGTCCGGTTTTTCAGAGGATTAAAGAGGGAGAAAGTAAGTCCTTGGGCTCTTTTTAAAAGAATTTGGGCTCAAAGAAAGATGAATCCTAATAATTTTTCAACAGATGCCGATATTTTTACTATAAGTAATATAGGCAGCAGTGAAAAGACTGCGGAAAAAATAGTAAAAATACTTGAGAAAAGGAAATAATATGGAACAGCAGAAACTTTTATGGACAATTCTTTCAGTTGGAATCCTGGTTCTTATCTTATTGGGTGCAGGAATGTTCTTTTTCCTCCCCTCCGACAGCACAGGACTGGCACAGAACGGCAAAACCACAGAGTGGTCAAAGGCTGCTTCCCCGGCACCGGAACAGAAGGCACCAGACACAAAAGCAACCCCTGCTCCAGCAAAACCAGAGGTGAAGAAGACTCCGGTTCAGACAGCGCAGACACCAGCACCGGCTCCTAAGCCAGAAGTAAAGAAAACTCCTGTGCAGCCGGCAACTCCGGCACCAGCACCAAAGGCTACCCCGGCCCCTGCCACCAAGCCAGCACAGACCACAGCACCAAAGGCTACACCTGCACCACAGACAAAGCCTTCAACCACAACCACAACAACACAGGCTGCAAAGCCGGCTCAGACCACAACTGCAAAACCTGCACAGACACAACAGACCAAGCCAGCTGCAACTACTTCAACTGCAGCCAAGGGCAGCTACTGGGTTCAGGTAGGCTCTTATGCCACTACAGATGCGGCAGAGAAGATAAAGAAAGAGCTGTCTGCAAAGGGATACACTTCATCTATCCAGTCTATCACAGCAAATGGCAAGACATACCACAGAGTAAAGATCGGACCTTATACCAGCAGAGCTGACGTAGATACACTGCTGCCTAAGATCAAGGCACTCCCAGGAATGGGCGACAGCTTCATAACTACTAAATAAAATGTTTTCGGATTTAAACCAGCTGTTTGTGCGGCTGGCAGCCTCGAAATTCAGAAGCAGCTTCCACCTACGCAGGCGGGAGCTGTCTTATTTTAAAGAGAAGGGGCTTGATACAATAATGGAGCATGCAAAGGATCTGCTCCAGACCCGCCTGTTCGCCGCCGAAATACCCAACGACGGCAAGCAGACACCCATGAAGAATCATCCGGTGTTCATAGCCCAGCATGCCACAGGGTGCTGCTGCCGGGGCTGCCTGGAGAAGTGGCACGGCATCCCCAAGGGGAGAGAGCTCACTTCCGAGGAGCAGCAGTATGTGCTTGCCGTCATCCGGGAGTGGCTGGCGCGGGAAACTACTTCTTAGTACTTTTTTCAGCGTTCTCTGCCATCTGCTTAATATGCCCCTGCCACTCCTCCACCAGCCATTCCGGTTCCCGTGGAATTGCATTGCCCCCCTGAGACAGCACCCAATTCTGAACTGAACCATACTGGGTAGCAGTGAACTCAATCCTGGTCCTGTCCTCTTTGTCAAAATCTTTAATCTTCTGGTCATCTGCCCAAATCCTATCTTTGATATACTGCCGGGCATCTCTATAGAAATCAATTACATAATTATCCTTGTCCTTTGAGGCAAAAAGGCCAAAATGCCCCCCGCCACAATGGGATGCAAAATCATAATCCTCAGGAAGTTCAAAATGCTCTTGGGTAATCTTCAAGTTCTTTATTCTGTTAAGGACAAAAGTACGCATATCCTGCCGTTCCTCGGCAAAGCCATAGAGATAGCACACACCATCGTTAAGCAGCAGCTGGTACGGATGCACCCGGCGGTGGGTCATTTCTGTATTCCATCGGCCAGTGTAATCAAACTCTATCACGCTGTTGTCCTGCAGAGCTTTGATGACATCATTCCAAACCTGATTATCGTCCACAACAAATACAGGAGTCGGAGGAATTGCAATACGCTTCAAAAGATTGCTCTTACCAGTAGCATGAGTTCTAGTCACAAAGTCGATTACATCAGCAATCTTCTCATAGAGCGGGCTTCCCTGAAAGCCAGATAGAAGTGTCTTGGCCGCAGAAAGAAAGAATACATCCTGAGCTGATATGATGTTCAGCGGGAAATCCCAATCATTCTCATAATAATAATAACCGTTTCTTCCGCGGTCATACTTAAGTGGCGCATAATAACGATCTCGCAGAATATCGATATCTCGACGCAAAGTGACATCTGTCACTTCTGAACCAGTCTGCTCGAAGCACAAATCCTTCAGCTTCTTAAAACTTGGGTATGTGCCAGGCTTTATTGCATAGTGGATAACCCAAAGGCGTTCAATTATATTGTTATTCATATTCTTTAGTATAACAACAAACTATATAATCGTGTGAAAGAATATTCTAGAAATTAAAACCACTACACGTTTTAGAAAAACTTTTGTATATTAAAAAAATGAATTACGAGGATTTATTTAAAAAATCTGGCGAAGAAAATGAAAGAATAACTTTGCTCAATCTTTATAAAAAATGGAGAAAAATTCCTAATATTAATAATGACAGCTTCACCGCTGATGGTTTTTATCCGGGATATTTTTCAGCAAAACACAAAGTGCTGTTTATTGGGCGAGAACCCAGATATGCTCAAAAAACAGGGGATAAAGACCGCGTTACCTTTGATTTGGCATGGTTTGAGAAGACCCTGATAGAAAAAAAAGGGCTGGGAGCCTACTGGAAAAGAATTTATACCCTTGACGATCTTATACAGGCTGAGAAACCTGTTCAAAACAATTTAATTAAAGATGCTAAAACTATTCTGGCCCGACGGAAAGAAAACAATAATTACGGCATTGCAATAATTAATATTTCCAAATATATAAACGAAGATGAAAAATCAAGTGGGAACAAATCAAATATCAAGCAGATTAATACTTTTTTAAAAACCCCTAATAACATAAACTTTATCCGTGATGAAATTATGCTTCTTAACCCAGATATAATCATTCATGCAAATTTGTGGGGATGTGGAATAGACCGTGACTATCTAAATCAAATATTTCCCTATCTTGAAAAATTGGGCGAGGAAGGTTCTGTGATTCTCAGCGATTTTCGTTTCAACGCTAACAATAAACCAATAAAATTTATACAAACATATCACTTTTCTGCCAGAAAAAACCCAAAAAATCATTTTTATGATCCCGTTATGAAATTGCTGTCTAAATATTATTTTTAAAATAATACCAATTCTACCACTCCACAAACAAACACAAAGCTCCCCGCAGGGAGCTGCGCCACAAGCCCAGTCTACTTCCAGGCAAACATAATATTGATCTGATACATGAAGTTATCCTTCTTCATGTTGACCGCATCCGGCAGCGAGAAGGTCTCGTTGCGGTCCAATATATCTTTCAGAAGGTCCCTAGGCTGATCCTCTATGCCAATCTGCTCCTCAAAAGAGAGCTCTTCCTCCCCATCTCCAAAGGAAAGGAACGGCCCCCAGTATCCAGTGAGCTCGCATAGGTTTTGCCACAGTTCCCGCTTCTCTTCTGGAACATCAATAGGCAGATATTCCACCTCGCAGCCTATAAAGTATCCCTTATAAGCTGAAAGCCCTGCTTCAATCTTTCTGTCAAAATCCAATTTTATGTTCAACATCTCATCATAAGCCTCGCGGTAGAGGCTCAAGAGGGCATTGTTCAGATTCTTGAGGCTCTGGGTGTTGGCAGGTGTCCATTCAAACATGTTGTCGAGAAGATGCTTCCGGAAATATAGATTCTTTCGGACTTTTTCCTCTTCCTTAAGGGTCTCCACTTCGTTTTTCAGCCGTTTCAGCTGCTCTTTTTCCCACTTCTCTATATAATCGTGTGCGTCGTCTGATATCTCTTTTGTGCTGAATGCATTCATAATTTCACTCCTTTATAGTTGTCTCAGTTCAAGGCCGCAGACATTAAGCAGCTTATCAACGGAAGCCACTTTCTGAGCCTTGGCGGCCAGGTGGATAATTTTGCCACATGTGCGGGCATCGTCCAACGCATCATGGGCATTGTATTTAATTAAAAAATTCTCTCCCAGATAGGTGAGCTGGTGACATTCCAGATCGGGCCATGTCCTCTGGGCAACCCTGCGCGAATCAAAATAATGCAGCTCCGGAACAGGCATCCCGAAGTAGTCCATGCACCCCCTGATTACATTCATGTCAAAGGGGGCGTTGTGGGCTACCAGCGGCAGTCCTGGAGCCTGCGCAAGGAAGGGGACCACAAGGGTATTCCAGATTTCTGGAAACTGCGGCTTATTCCGTACATCATCGTAGGAGATATGATGTATCTCCTCTGTCCATTCCGGGATAAAATACATCTTGGCCGGATGTATGAGGGAATAGAGGCTTGCGACCTCCTCCCCGTCAAAAAACCGGACCAAGCCGATTGAACACGCGCTGTTGGCGTAGGTGTTCGCTGTCTCAAAGTCAATTGCAACATAATCAAGTCCTTTCATATCACATTCCTTTAAACTTCACCTTAATCTGATAACGGAAGTCCTCCACCCGCATCTGCAGCAGGTCATGGATGCTGTAGGTGTCATTGTCGTGAATGAGCGAGTACAGAAAATAATGAATATGAACTCCAGCAAGGGCAGGATTGTCAAAGGGCGGTCTAGACCAAGAAATCTCATCCAGCATGACATCATCAAAGGGCTTTACATCCTCATCGGCCCCGCAGGAGAACTCGGGCTGCCAATCGGTATAAACACCCAGCTTAAACCACAGCAGGGTCAGGTCTGGTGTAGTTTGATCCGGCGCCTCATACCAGAACCGTGTCACGATGGAATAATTTTCATAAGCCTCATCACCACAGGCAATCCGTGCGTCAAAGTCAGCCTTCAGATACACCATCCGGTCATAAGCCTTGCGGAGGAGTTCATACACTCCATTGTTCAGATCAATAATTTTCCGGACATTTTCTGGGGACCAATCAAAGGCGGTACTGAAAAACCACTTCCGCACAAACAGGCCTTTCAGTTCCTCGCCTTCCTTCTTCAGATAATTCAGGGTGGCTTCTTCATACCCTGTCTTCCATTGCTGTTCAAATCTGGTAACAGCATCTTTTAATTTATGATCTAATTTATTCATAACCCAAAGTCTAACAAGCCACCCTATCATTTCATGCTAGTGTCAAAAAAATAATGAAAAATTTTTATTTCCGACATCACTATGTCATGAAATGATAGTCCCCGGTGTTACCTTTATCTCATAAATTTAATATGGAGGAAAAATATGAATGAACCCAGGGCAAGATGCTGTGTAAGAATGGGACATCGTTACTTCTTTTTTAAGGAGAACCGTACTGAAAAAGACAGCAGGAAGGCTGCCGAATGGTATGCCAAGGCTGCGGAAGAAGGGGATAAAAATGGTCAATTCTGGTATGGATGCTGCTTTTACTTGGGCGATGGAAAAGAGCAGGATTACGGGCAGGCTGTCTTCTGGTTGGAAAAAGCGGCAGAGCAGGGGCACTCCGGGGCTCAGAAACTCTTAGGTGACTGCTATTTCCACGGCCATGGGGTGACGCAGGACTACAGAGAAGCTGTAGAGTGGTACAGGTTAGCTGAAAAGAATGGTTTAGGCTCTGCGAAAAAACTTATTAAGGAGGTAGAAAAACACTCTACCACAATGTAGTAGAGTGTTTATAAAAACTTATGCGTCCTTGCTGTCCTCTTCAGGCGGTAGGGTCACTGCGATATGCAGCTCGTCCAGCTGGGCCTGGGACACAGGGGTCGGGGTGTCGCACATCATACAGGTTGCCTTCTGTGTCTTTGGGAATGCGATTACATCCCTGATGGACTCTGTGCCGAGGAACAGCATCACAAGCCGGTCCAGGCCCAGCGCGAGGCCACCGTGTGGCGGAGTACCCAGTTCAAGCGCATCCAGCAGGAAGCCGAACTGCTGCCGTGCCTGCTCCAGCGGGATGCCCAGCACCTCAAGGATCTTCTCCTGCAGCTCTGGGTCGTGGATTCTGATACTTCCACCACCAGCCTCGTGTCCGTTGAATACGATATCGTAGGCATCGGTCCTGATGTTCAGGAGGTCGCCGCTGTACAGCTTAGGCAGGTCTTCCTTGACAGGTGAGGTGAATGGATGGTGAACAGCAGAGAGCTTGCCCTGATCGTCCAGCTCGAACATCGGGAAGTCCACAATCCAGGAGAGGCATTTCTCGTTCTCATCGTACAGATTAAGCTTCTTTCCGAAGAAGTTCCGGAGTTCAGAGAGACAGTTGCATACGATTTTCTCGCTGTCTGCAACGAAGATAAGAACGTCGCCGACCTCTGCCTCCATCCTCTCGTACAGAGCCTTTGATTCAGCCTCTGTGAAGAACTTGATGATAGGGGACTGAGGTCCGTCCGGATTCATCTTGATCCATGCAACACCCTTTCCACGGAGCGGCTTTACAAAGTCGGTCATGGCATCCAGGTCTTTTCTTGCCAGCTTGGAGCAGGCGCCCTTCAGGTTGATACCGCGCACCTTGCCTTTCTTTGCCAGTGTGTTCTTGAATACAGAGAACTCGGTGTTGGCGAAGACATCAGAAAGTTCCTTGATCTCAAGGCCGAAGCGGAGGTCCGGCTTGTCGCAGCCGTATTTAAGCATAGCCTCCTGATATGTCATCCGTGGCAGAGGAAGCTTGAGGTCGATGTTCAGGAACTCCTTGAAAAGCTCCTTGAAAAGGCCCTCCACTACAGCGATGATGTCGTCCTGTGTGATGAAGGACATCTCCATATCCACCTGGGTGAACTCAGGCTGTCTGTCAGCTCTCAGGTCCTCGTCCCGGAAGCACTTTGCAATCTGGATATAGCGGTCGAAGCCGGCTGTCATAAGAATCTGCTTGAAAAGCTGAGGGCTCTGGGGCAGAGCGTAGAAGCAGCCTTCCCGGACACGGCTTGGAACCAGGTAGTCCCGGGCTCCCTCTGGGGTAGACTTGTTAAGGATTGGGGTCTCCACCTCGACAAAGTCGTTCTTATAGAAATACTCGCGGATAGCGTGCATCAGGTTGCTTCTGAATACCAGGCAGTTTCTGATGGCCGGGTTCCGCAGGTCGATATAGCGGTATTTAAGACGGGTCTCGTCGTTTACCTTCTCGGCATGCAGTGCTTCAAATGGAGGTGTCTTGGACTTGTTCAGAATCTCCATGTCGTTGATATATACTTCAATCTCGCCGGTTGCCAGCTTGGGGTTTGCCATTCCTTCCGGGCGCAGCCGCACTGTTCCCTTGGCAGCGATGACAAACTGGCTTCTTAAGCCACCTGCAAGGTCGTGGATCTCTTTTCCGCATACCTCTGGGTCAAATACAATCTGTGCCAGTCCCCACCGGTCGGTAAGGTCGATGAAAATGATTCCGCCGTGGTCCCGGTAGTTCTCCACCCATCCGCACAGGGTAACCTCTTTTCCTACATCTTTTGCGGTCAGCTGGCCGCATCTGAAATTTCTCTGTAATCTCATATATTCTGCTCCATCATCCCAACTGAGAGATTTTATTAAGTATCAATTCCCTTGCCTTCTTCGGGTCAGCCTTTCCACCGCTGACCTTCATAAGCTGTCCTATAAGGAATCCAATCGGCTTCTGGTCGCCGCCCTTGATCTGGGCCACAACCTTGGTGTTTTCGGCAAGGAGCTTCTCCACCATTGCCTCGACTTCGCCTGAGTCTGCAGTCTGCATCAGGTTGTTCTTCTCGATGACCTGCATCGGATCTGCATCCTCGTTTATGATGATATCCATCACCTTCTTGGCAGCCTGAGCATTGATCTTCTCAGCCTCAAGAAGTTTAATTACTGTAACAAATTTTTCCACTGTAAGGAAGCTGTCGCAAAGGCTCTTCTTTGCCTTGTTCAGGTCCTTGGCCACCTCGCCCCTCATCCAGGAGGCTGCGTTAGCCACACTGATTCCCCCCTTCACAGCGTTCTCGAAGAAGTCTGCCTTGTCCTTCTCTTCTGTCAGGAACTCGGCGCCATCCTCGTTCAGGCCATACTCGTCGATGAACCTCTTTTTCCGCACCCAAGGCAGCTCCACCTGGGCCGCATCAATCTGGGCCAGGAACTCTTTAGTCGGGCAGTATGGCGGCAGGTCCGGCTCCGGGAAGTACCGGTAGTCATTGGCATTCTCCTTGCTCCGCATTCCCTCGGTCCGTTTCTTCTCGTCGTTCCACAGACGGGTCTCCTGAACCACGCTTTCGCCTGCGGTGATCATCCTAGACTGCCGCTGGATTTCGTACTGGAGTGCCAGCTTCACATGGCGGAAGGAGTTGAGGTTCTTCACCTCCACCTTGCGGCCCAGCCCTTTGCCCTCGAAGTTCACAGACACGTTCACATCACAGCGCATGGAGCCTTCTTCCATGTTGCCGTCACAGACGCCCAGGTATCGCACCATCTTCCGGAAGTTCTGCATAAAGAGCTCTGCTTCCTCCGGTTTCTTGAAGTCAGGCTCGGTGACAATCTCCAGAAGAGGGGTTCCCGCTCTGTTGTAGTCGCAGTAGGAGGTCATTCCCTCGTGCACCAGCTTGCCCGCATCCTCCTCCAGGTGTGCATCGTGGATTCGCACCTTGGGCATGCCGTCCATCTCTATAAGTCCCTTCACTCCAAATGGGGAGTTGAACTGGGAGATCTGATAGTTCTTAGGCATATCAGGGTAGAAGTAGTTCTTCCGGTCAAAGACAGCCTTCTCGTTCAGGTGGCAGTTCATGGCCCGGCATACGATATAAGCCTTCCTCACAGCCTCTTCGTTGAGCACGGGAAGCACTCCCGGATAGCCCATGCAGACCGGGCACACATGGCTGTTAGGCACATGGGTGAATTCGTTCTTGCAGTTGCAGAAAACCTTGGTCTTGGTAAGAAGCTGGATATGTATCTCAAGTCCGATGAATGATTCTATCATAGTGCCTCCGGAGCGTCAGCAACAGGGAAGACATCAGAAAGCTCCCGGGCTGCATCAAACAGCAGGTTCTCGCTGCAGTAGTTGGCAAAAAGCTGCATTCCCACAGGCAGGCCATTCTCCACCCCCACAGGGATGCTCAAGGCCGGCATACCAGTCAGGTTTGCAGTTACGGTGAACTTGTCGGCAACCTTCTGCTGATACGGTGTAAGCCCTGCGTTTCCATGCTTGAAGGCTTGGGATGGGAAGGCAGGAGCCACAAAGATGTCGGATGAGCTGAAGATATTCTTGAAGTCGTCGATGATCTTTGTCCTGATTTTCTGAGCCTTGATGTAGTACTGATCCTGGAATCCTGACCGGAGCACATATGTACCCAGAAGGATACGGAGCTTTACTTCGTCGCCGAAGCCCTCGTTCCTGGATTTCTCCATCAGGTCCATTGGTGTTTCGCCCTCCTTGCTCCGGTGACCATAGCGGATACCGTTGTACCGGGCCAGGTTGGCGCTTGCCTCTGCTGTTGCGATTGTATAGTAGACAGGGATTACATATTCCAGGGATGGAACCTGCACACCCTTTATCTCAAAACCCTTGTCCTTGATTGCCTGGATGAGAGCCTTGTACCCTTTCTCAATCTCAGGGCTTAAGCCCAAGTCGCCCTCAAGGTATGTGAAGCTGAGTCTGCCCTTAACCGGCTTTGCAGGCTCCGACGGATAAGCGATGGAGGTCTGGTCGTGCCAGTCCTGCCCTTTGATTACATTGAACACTTTCTCTGTCAGATCCAAGTCCTTGGAGAGGACTCCGATCACATCCAAAGAGGAGGCATAGGCCACCAGGCCATACCGAGATACAGCGCCGTAAGTGGGCTTAAGCCCGTATACACCGCAGAAGGCGGCAGGCTGGCGGATGGATCCGCCAGTGTCTGATCCCAGTGCAACTGGGACCAGGCCGGCTGCCACAGCAGCCGCGCTGCCGCCGCTGGAGCCGCCGGTTACACATTCTTTGTTCCAAGGGTTGTTGGTACCGCCGAATGCGGAGAAGTCGGTGGAGGAACCCATTCCGAACTCATCCATGTTGGTCTTGCCTACCACTATGCCGCCGGCGGCCTCCAGCTTCTCTACAGCTGTTGCGTTGTAGGGAGAAACGAAGTTCTCCAGTATCTTGGAGGCGCAGGTGAGGTGGAAGCCCTCTACCGCGATATTATCCTTAACGCCGAAGGGGATAAAAGCCAATGGCCCGCTTGGATTCTTGCATTCTTTTTTTGTGGCATCAAGCTCAAGGAAAGAATGTATTCCTTTGTCGGCGACGCTCACCTGTTCCTGGAAAGCCTTTCTATCCTCGGGGGTCTTCAGTACATCAAACATACCGGCCTCCTACAGGATATGGGGCACGGTTATGAACCGCTCATCCCGTTCGGGAGCTGCCTCAATCATCCGTTCGGCAAGGCTGCTCTCGATCACCTCATCCTTCCGGACCCTGTTCTCGCCGATGGAGACATGGGTTGTAGGCTCAAGGCCTGTCACATCTATCTTCTCCATCATGGAAAAGTACTCTATCATCTGAGATACGGCCTGACTCAGTGTGTCGGCCTCTTTTTCTGTCAGCTCAAGCCGTGCAAGGCTGGCTGTTATATATAATTCATCTTTCTGCATCAAAATAACTTTATAAATTATAATATATTATGTCAATGATAATATTGAATCACCACTTAAAATCTGGGATAATAAGAGTATGATTTATACCGAACGGAAAAACCTTTCCTATAACGAGCTTGATTTCAAGGGGCGCTGGAAGCCTGACAACATATTCCTCACCATGCAGGAAGCGGCAGGAATACATGCGGAGCGTCTTGGTGTCGGTTATGGAGCACTGCGGCAGAAGGGAATAGGCTGGGTTTTGATCCGGACTTCCCTGAAGATGGATAAATATCCAGATGTCCACACTACGGTCACTGTCACAACCTGGCCGGAACCTGAGAAACGAATGCTGTTTCCCCGGTTCTTCATGTTCCAAGATGGCTCTGGAAACCTTCTGGGAACAGCCTCAACCCTGTGGGCTCTTATGGATATAGAAAACCGCACCCTTGTTGTCCCTGCCGCAAAAGGAATTACAGTGCAGACTCCAACCGAGCCCCCTTTAAAGCTGGAGCTTCCCGGCAAGGTAAGGATGCCCGAGGGAGAAATCGCCGAAAGCGCTATCTGTCCAAAATATTCAGACCTTGATATAAACAATCATGTGAACAATTCAAAATATATCGACTGGTTCACCGACCAGATTCCGCTGGAACTCCATGCCCAGGGCTTTCTGTCAGAGATATCGGTAAGCTATTCCAAGGAGATCCGGAGCGGTTCCATCGTGAAGCTGGCGTTCTCCCGGAACGGGGATCAGTTCCGCCTTGCGGGGAAAGAGGATGATCAGATGTGCTTTATGGTGAACGCCACATGGAAAGAGGAAGTATTATGAATCAGAAAAGAGTTGAAGAATTAATCAGAGAGCTTCTCATAGAGATAGGCGAAGATCCGGACAGAGAAGGGCTTATAAAGACCCCGGAGCGCTATGCAAAGGCCATGGAATTCCTTACCAAGGGGTACAACGAGAATGCCGAGACCATAATCAACAACGCGATATTCTCCTCCGAGGCCAACAACATGATCATCTGCCGGGATATCGAGGTCTACAGCCTTTGCGAGCACCACATGCTCCCCTTCTTCGGACGCTGCCATGTGGGCTATGTGGCAAAGGACAAGGTGCTGGGAGTAAGCAAGATTGCCCGCATCGTGGAGATGTATGCCCGCCGCCTCCAGATCCAGGAGCGGCTCACTGTGCAGATTGCCGAGGAGATAAAGCGGGCCGTGGATGCCGAAGGCGTCGGTGTGGTGATGGAGTGCCAGCATCTGTGCATGATGATGCGGGGGGTGGAGAAGCAGAACTCCCTTATGACCACATCTTCAGTTTTGGGCACATTCCGGAAGAACTTGGCCACAAGGGAGGAGTTCCTGAACCTTCTTAACAGAAAGATTTAAGGAGATTTCTGCTTAAGGACGGCGGCCACAGACTGCCAGCCAGTGCTTGTCTGCCTTGCAGTTCATATCCACATCTGCAAACCCGGCATTTTTCAGATGACCAATCAGCTCCTCTCCCTTATAGAGCTTCATGCCGTCAATCATCTTCTCCCATTTCTCCCCCATGGCGTCGGTGCCATCAGACTCATTCACAATCAGGAAAAGTCCGCCCGGCCTGAGAACGCGGAAGACCTGCCTGAAACAGTTCTCAATATCTGGCCAGAAATATACAGTCTCAAAAGCAGTCACCAGATTGAAGGAATTCTCATCAAAAGGAAGTGCTGACACATCTCCCTGGACTACATTGCACCGGCCTCTCTCAATTGTGGCCTTATTGACCTCTCTGGTTTTCTCCACTGATATCTCTGAATAATCCAGCCCCCAACCAACTGCATCAGGGAACTTTTCCAAAAGAGCCTTGATATTTCTTCCACCGCCGCAGCCGCAGTCCAATATAGCCGCAGGTGTCAGACTCCCAATATGTTCCATTCCCCAGTCTGCGCATTTTGCATGACCTTTGTTCATACCGCCTACCATAAGCTTTCCAAGAAAGCCCTGCGGCTTCCGGGTGTTGGCAAAAAACTTCTTTATAAAACCCATGAGATTCTCCTTGTTGTAAAAAAAATAGGCTGCCTGCAGCAACGCCACCAGACAGCCAACGACATGACATTTTTCCAGTTAGCATATGCTAACTGTCTAGAATATACAACATCTGTTTTTGTGTGTCAACAAAACTTCAAATAATTTTTTGTTTTTCTCAATAGCTTTTGAAAATCTTCTTCGCTTCCTGCTTAACCCGGTCAGCCAGCTCCGGCGGGCTTAAGACCTTGACAGCGCTGCCGAAGTGAAGCACCCAGAAAAGGGTCTCCTGCATCTGGTTGGAACGGAAGGAAAGATAGACTGTGCCATCCTTGTTCTGCTTCATCTTCTGCCCCTCGTGCCAGTTGCGCTCCAGTATGTATGTGCTTATCTCCTTGGAGAAAAGGAGCTCCACCTTCACCGGGGCCGTAGGGTTGTTCCACACGCCGAAATTGGGGTCCACATGCTTCTTTATATCGAAGTCTGCAGGCACCTTGAACTGCTTTTTGGTGCAGGATATCTTCTGCATCCTGGAAAGGGAGTAGATCCGCACTTCTCCAGCCTTATGGCAGAAACCGATGACATACCAGTTGCCTTTCTGGCAGATCACCTGATAAGGATCGAGACACCGGGGACTATACTCCTGCTTGCCCAGGGATCGGTACTGGAAGTCCATGCTCACACGGAGCTTGACGGCTTTGAAAACAGTGTTGAACACCACATTATCGATATTGGGCAGCGGGTCGGATATAAACTGGATTCCACCAGCGGCAAAGCTTGAGTTGACCGACACCTCTTCCGGCAGCATATCGGTGATTTTCTGGAAAATGCTTTTGAAGGAGGCCTCCAGCGGGGTGTTCTTATACTGCTCCAGAAGGGGGATGATGGCCGATACTGTAAACAGCTCACCTTCGGAGAGCATCACGCTCTTGATGAAGAAGGTGGGGTCTGTGTAATAGTATCCGTTTTTCTCCGCATCATATTCCAGAGGGGCATTGTAGCGATCCCGGAGGAACTCAAGATCCCGCATGATAGTGCTTCTGGAAACCTCAAACTTCTTCTCCAGCTGGGGGGCATTGGGATATCCCCCCTCCCGGATTATCCTGTCGATCTCTAACAGCCTTAGCGACTTGACTTTGTCTTCTCTGCTCTTTGCCATACAGAGATTATATCACTCTTCGTCCGATTCTGGCAAATTTTCTGCAAGGAATTTTATCAGAGTGACTAAATCGTCCAACTTCTTATGGGTAATAAGAGGATTGAGCAGGGTAAATTTGAGATAGATATTATCCTCGTCTGTGGTCTGCCCGATGACAACGCCATGCTTGTGCATCAGAAGTCTGCGCACACGGCGGTTGATCTCGTCTGCCCGCTCAGGATCATCTCCCACATAGCGGAATACCACAGAGCTGATCTCCGGCTCTGTCACAACCTGGAAGCTCTTGTCGTGAACCAGGAGGCTGTAGAGGTACTGTGCATTCTCCATGCTGGTGTTGATAAGCTTGTTCCAGCCGTCCTGACCCCGCATCTGGAAGGAGAGCCATACCTTCAGGGCATCGAAGCGCCGTGTGGTCTGGAGAGACTTGTTCACCAGGTTGGTGTAGCCGTCAGCCTCGTCCTCGATTCTGTTCAGATAGTTTGCATGGAAGGTGAGAACATCGAAGTCGCTTCCCTTCTTGAGCAGTACAACGCTGCAGCTTATTGGCATGAGGAACATCTTGTGGAAGTCCACAGTGATGGAGTCGCACAGCGAAAGATCCTTGATCCTGTCCCTGTATTTGTCAGACATTACAACACCGCTTCCGTAGGCTGCATCGGCATGAATCCACATGTTGTCAGCAATACCGATCTTCACCAGCTCCTTGATAGGGTCGATGCTGCCGTAGTCGGTGGTGCCGGCTGTGGCTGCGATGAGGAAGGGGATATTTCCCTTGTCCTTATCCTCTCTGATAAGCTGACGCAGGGCATTCACATCCATCCTCTTCTTGCTGTCCACAGGAACATGGACTACAGACTCGTAGCCAAGCCCCAGGAGGTGGGCACTCTGCTCCATGGAGAAGTGGGATATCTCGGAGACATACATTCTCAGCTTGTGGAAGTTGTCAGGAAGACCCTTCTTCTGTACATCATGCTTAAGGATACGGTTGCAGAACCAGTCTCTTGCCAGGGTTATGGCAGTCTGGTTGGACTGGGAGCCGCCGGATGTGAATACACCGTCGGCACTCTTGTTGTAGCCGTAGAGCCGGCACAGATGGCGGATAACCTCAAGCTCAACCTCGGTGGCCACCGGAGACTGGTCCCAGGAGTCCATGGACTGGTTGAAGGCCGAGATGACAACCTCGCCTGCCAAGGTCTCCATCAGGGAAGGTCCGTGGAGATGGGCCATATAGTCGGAGGATGAGGTGCGCAGAAGGTAGGGGAGAATCTGCTCCTTGATCTTGTTGAGAGTCTCTTCCCAGCCCAGACCTTCCTCCGGCAGGATTGAATCCTGATGCACCACCTCGTGGAGATCCCAGGGGGTAGTGCCGGAGTATGCGCTGTCGTCTGTAAAGACTTCAGAGACAGCCTTCACTGTCTCTGACATCATAGAAATATATTTTTCCTTCGATTCAGGATTATGGGTAAGAAGAATATTATCGTTTGACATCAGCATCCACTTCCATAACTGCTTTCTCGAAGATAGCTGCTGCCTGCTCAATCTCTGCGTCGGTCACATTGAGGGCGCACAGACAGCGGGTAACTGCACCTTCCCGGCCGCCCCGCTCCAGGATAAGCTTGTTCTCGAAGCATTTTCTCTGAACCTTCACGGCAATCTCGCCGCCAGGAGGATATGAGCCCAGCATATCAGGCTTTGCCTTAGGGTTGATGAACTCAGTTCCTATCATAAGACCTTTTGCCCGGATGTCACCGATGATGGAGACCTTCTCCTTGAGAGCCCGGAGTCTTTCCTCCAGGATCTTTCCTTTTCTGACAACGTCGGCCAGGAACTCAGGCTTGGAAACCCGCTTGAGCAGGATGGTTCCAGCCTTCATGGCCAGCTGGTTGCCGCGGAAAGTTCCGGCATGTGCGCCGGGTCCCCATGCGTCCAGCTTCCTGTTGTAGATTACTATGGAAAGAGGCAGGGATCCGCCCAGTGCCTTGGAGGTGAGAATCACATCAGGCACAATATCGGCATATTCAAATGCGAACAGCTTTCCCGACCGGCCGATACCGCACTGGATCTCGTCCACAATCATAGGTATATCCAGCTCTTTGGTTACCCGGCGCACAGTCTGCAGGAACTTGACCGGCGCTGGGATCACGCCGCCCTCGCCCTGGATAGGCTCCAGAATTACAGCCGCTGGTTTGGTTATACCGCTCTCCGGGTCCTTGAGCACCCGCTCAAAGTAGTTGCATGCAGCTGTCACACCAGCCTCGCCGCCAAGCCCGAAGGGACAGCGGTAGGAGTATGGATATGGGAAGAACTGCACTCCCGGCATAAGGTTGGCCACCTTGTTCTTTGCACCCAGGTTTCCGGTGCAGGCGAGGGCGCCGTGGCCCATGCCGTGGTAGCCTCCCTGGAATGCGATTACAGTGGAGCGGCCGGTGGCTGTCTTGCACAGCTTAAGTGCCGCATCGGTGGCATCGGTGCCGGATGGACTGCAGAACTGAATCTTGGCATCCTGCAGCTCTTTCGGCAGCAGCGAAAGCACTGTGTTCACAAATTCGGCTTTTACAGGGGTTATTAAATCAAGGGTATGCAGCGGAGCATCTGAATTAATCATCTCCACCAGCGCCTGATTTACTTCGGGGTCGTTGTGACCCAGTGCGAGAGTACCTGCTCCGCACAAGAAATCCAGATATTTGTTTCCCTCAACATCTTCCACCCAAGAGCCTTTTGCTTTTGCAATCGCAATCGGGAACTTTCTAGGATAGCTCCGGGCGTTGGATTCTGTGGTTTCCTGTCTGGTAATGTAATACTGATTGGTGCCCTTTGTCTCAAGCATCGACTTTCTCCCATTACTTAACGTTATACAACTATCCAGTTGTTGTAGACCTAACCATATACCAAAGAGGGGCTGGGCGCAACCCTTTTTGCAAAAAAAATTAATTATTTTTTAGGGTCAAAAAATAAAGGGTCACGACCTGAGCCATGACCCTTTAAACCTGACCTGTTAAAAAGCTTATTTCTTAAGTGCTGCCCGGATGTCCTTCAGGATGTCCTCAACAGTCTCTGCTGGTGGCTCTGCAGCATTTGCTGCTGCTGCTGCTGCCTCTTCTGCCTTCTTCTTTTCCTCTGCTTTCTCCTTGGCTTTTGCAATAGCGCGTATCACACAGAAAATACAGAATGCAATGATGATGAAGTCGATGATGTTCTGGAAGAAAAGACCATAATTCATAGTTGCATATCCTGCCTCGTGAGCAGCCGCAACTGTCGGGTAAGCTGCATAGGTGAAGGTCTGGCCTTCCACTGCGTTAGGATTGATGCAGTAGTAGAGCTCCTTCATATTTGCTCCCTTTGTGGCGCAGCTGATAAGCGGAGTGATGATATCAGCAACGAGAGATGATACAATTTTACCGAATGCACCGCCGACTACAACGCCGACAGCCATATCAACAACATTTCCTCTGGAAATAAATGCCTTGAAATCTTTAACGAAACCCACTGATTTCCCCCTAATAAAAGTTATTCTTATAAAATGGTATATACAGAAAAACTACTTGTCAAGTACATAAATTTGATTTTATAATTACTTAATAAATATTTACGGAGAGGAATATGTTCGGAAATATGTTTTCAACTGATATCGGAATGGACCTGGGTACCTGCAACACCCTGGTGTATATAAAGGGAAAAGGACTTGTCATAAACGAGCCTTCTGTAGTTGCCATAGAAAAGAATACAAAGCGTGTTATCTCGGTTGGAAAAGAGGCCAAGAACATGCTCCTCAGAACTCCTACCGACATTGTGGCCATCAGGCCGCTCCGGGATGGAGTCATCGCCGACATCGAGACCACCGAGAAGATGATCCGGCACTTCATAGCAATGGGTCTTCCCCGCAGGTGGCTGGTGAAACCGAGAATGGTAATCGGCATCCCAAGCTGCATCACCGAGGTTGAGCGCCGGGCCGTGGAGGAGTGCGCATACAAGGCCGGCGCCCGGGATGTAAAGGTGATCGAGGAATCCCTGGCCGCAGCAATCGGAGCCGACATCCCTATCCAGGAGCCTGCCGGAAACATGATCTGCGACATCGGCGGCGGAACAAGCGAGGTTTCTGTAATCTCCATGAGCGGTATTGTAGTCACCAAGGCTATCCGTGTAGGAGGTGACGAATTTGACGAGGCCATCGCAAAGCATATCAGGACAGTCCACAACATGATCATCGGACTCCAGGCTGCAGAGCGTATCAAGATAAAGATCGGAAGCGCCTATGACACAGGAAACACCGAGGGTAAAATAGAGAAGATGGAAGTGGGAGGCACCGATGCCATCACCGGCCTGCCTCGGAGAATCGAGATCGACAGCCTGGAAATCAGGGACTCCCTGAGGGATCCGGTGCATTCCATCATAGTAACCATAAAGAACACTCTTGCCGAGACTCCTCCGGAGCTCAGCGCCGACATTATCGAACGGGGCATTGTCCTCACCGGAGGCGGTGCGCTGCTTCAGGGTCTGGACACCCTTATCTCCAAGGAAGTGGGAGTACCTGTATTCATTGCAGAGGAACCGCTGCTGTGCGTTGCCAAGGGAGCAGGAAAATACTACGACCACATGAGGGGCAACATTTACAGAAAGAGCAGCAAGAATTCTTTCGGCGACTGATGACACCTGATGTTCAAAGGGATATCGTTCCGGAAACATAAAAAAGACTTCATCACATTCTTTGTTCTGGTGACTTTGAGCATCGGAATGCTGGTTTATACTGCATTCTCCGATATCTCCTTCAAGCCCAAGCAGGTGGGGCTGGATTTCTTCTCCCTGTTCCAGCGGGGAATAGTGAACACAGGCAAGTTCTTCTCCCAGACCGCCGGCTCCATATCGGAGCTCCGCAACCTGAAGAAAGAGTATAATTCACTTTTGAAAGAGTATGCCGAATATCAGCAGATGAAGCAGGATTACGAGCATCTGGAGCAGGAGAACTCCATGCTGAAGGAGCAGCTGGGATACCTGGAGAAGGACAGCATCACCAAGATTCCGGCCACCGTCATAGGGGGCGACACCAACAACTTCTTCAAGAGCATAGTGATCAACCAGGGAAGCAGCAAAGGGATAAAGAAGGATATGCCTGTGATCGCCTATGTGGACGGCTACCAGAGCCTGGTGGGAAAGGTGGTGGAGGTAAGCTCCTATTCCGCAGTTGTAAAGCCTATCACCGACCGGAGCCTCTATGTGCCGGCCGTGCTGCAGAAATTCAGATACCGGGGACTTGTGAACGGCCTGGTCATGGACTTTGTGAGCCGGGAGGCATCCAACAGAATCGGCTGCGGCGACCTGGTTGTAACCTCGGGCTTCAACGGAAGCTACCCTGACAACATTTATATAGGAAAGGTCAAAAGCATAAGCGGAAAGGAATACGAGACATCCCTGCGGCTGGAAATAGAGCCCTTTGTGGATTTCCTGCGGCTTGAATATGTGTTTGTCCTGGACCGGGAGGTAAAGGATGAAAGCTAAGGAATCCTTCTTCATCTCCCTGCTTCTGGTCTTTATCCTGGTTATTCTCCAGAGCACCCTCTTCTACTTTGCGGTATCCAAGGTGGTGATTCCCGACTTCGCCCTTATAGTGGTGGCTTTCTGCGGGGCCCGCAAGGGTATGCAGGAGGGGCAGCTGCTGGGCTTCTTCAATGGGCTGGCCGAGGATTTCATGACAGCCTCCTTCCCCGGGTTCAACGCCCTTATCAAGACAATCATCGGATTCCTTGCGGGAACCATAAAGAATAAAATGCTCTTTGACCCTGTCATTTTCCCAAGCCTGTTTATCTTTTTTGTCACGCTTCTCAAGGGAACACTGGCAGCAGTCACCGCCTACCTATTCTTCCCCGAGGGCTATTTCCCTGCAGTTTTCAGCAGCAGCTTCCTGATGGAGATTGTGCTCAACTCCCTGTTTGCACCGATCATATATCTGATTCTTAAGAAGACTCACCTGATTCCATATGACATCTGGGGCGGCAAGTGAGCAGGAATCCTTTCGAGAATCAAAGTATTAAGCGGGAGAGGATGTTCTTCCTTGTCCTTCTGGTCTGCGTCGTGTTCGCCATTTTCTCAGGATACCTCTTCTCCATGCAGGTGACCCGCTGGATGGAGTACCAGCGCCGTGCCTGGGCTGTTGCCCGTAGAACCTCTGTGGTACCAGCTCTCCGGGGGGAGATTTATGACCGCAACTACGATGCCCCCCTGGCCACCAATGTGGATTCTTTCGCTGTTTCAATTGTACCGGCCGAGACTGACCGGCAGAGGCTTCCCCAGATAGTTGCAGGGCTTGCCGAAATCCTTGGAACAGATCCCCAGACCCTTATGAAGAAAATTCCCCAGGCCGATGTTTTCCAGGCCATAGAGCTCAAGGATCATGTATCCTATGCCCAGGTAGTCCAGATTGCCTCAAACATAGAGGATTTTCCAGGCATATCCTGGAGCAGCAAGCCGGTGCGCCATTATAACCATACCCAGTCCCTTTCCCATGTCATCGGGTACGTGGGGAACATCAACACCGAGGAGCTGCACCTGCTGTACAACAAGGGCTACGATGCCAACAGCATAATAGGAAAGAGCGGAATAGAGAAGGAATATGACCTGACCATGAAGGGAACCCCCGGGTTAAAATCCATAACGGTGGATGCCAAGGGGCGGAACGTCCAGGAGGAACGGTATATAAGGGCTCCGGTGCCAGGCAAGAACATTGTGCTGACCATAGACCGGCGTATCCAGGAGCTGTGCGAGAAGGCCCTGGGCAAGCGGATGGGCTCTGTGGTGGTGCTGAAGCCCAACACCGGGGAAATCCTGGCCATGGTCTCCTACCCCTCCTATGACACCAACCGGTTCTACGCCCAGGACAGCGCCAGCTACTACAGCACCCTGCTGGAGAACGGCAACCACCCCTTCCTTAACCGGTGCATACAGTCGGCCAACGCGCCGGCTTCCACCTTCAAGACCATAATGATGACAGCAATCCTGGAAGAAAAGGCTTTCCCTCCGACCCAGACCATTGACTGCACAGGAAAGCTGGTGCTGGGCGACCGCACCTTCAACTGCCATGTCAAGACAGGCCACGGCCCCTTGAACCTTGCCGATGCCCTTAAGGAATCCTGCGACGTCTACTTCTGGGAAGTGGGGGGCAACTACCTGGGGCCCAAGAAGATAGAGCAATATGCAAGGATGATGGGGCTTGGAGAAAAAACCGGCGTGGACCTGCCGGGGGAGGTTGCCGGACTGGTTCCAAACCCAGACTGGAAGCTCAGCCGTTTAAACGAGATGTGGGTGGGGGGCGACACCTACAACATGTCCATAGGCCAGGGCTACACCCAGGCCACCACACTGCAGATAGCAGACCTTATAGCCATGATAGTCAACGAGGGCACCATCTATGTGCCTCACCTGCTTAAAGAGGTGCGGGATGTGGTGACCGGCGAGGTGGTGGAGGATCGCCAGCCCCGGATTCTCCACAAGGCCGACATAAGCAGCCATACCTTCCGGGAGCTTAAGAAAGCTATGCGCAGTGTGGTGGCCGAAGGCTCGGTACGCAGGCTTTTCAACAACAAGGTTGTCTCGGTGGCAGGAAAGACAGGCACCGGCGAGGTGGGCTACACAGACCGCTGGACCAGCTGGTTCGCCTCCTTCGGTCCATATCAGGCCGAAAATCCCGACGATCAGGTGGTTGTAGTGGTTATGATAGAGGCCTCCAATGAGTGGGAATGGTGGGCTCCCAAGGCCAGCAACGCCATTTACCAGGGAATCTTCGCAAACCAGAGCTACGAGGAAGTGGTGAAGACACTGGACATATGGTATCTGAACAATGGCACCGATGTCATCAGGAGGCGCAGTGAATAGCAGAAAATCCTTCATCACCTTCGATTTCATAATTATTCTCGTGGTGCTCTGCCTCTCGGTGATAAGCGTCTGCTTCATCTATTCCAGCGGCCTCAACTCCGAAGGGGTCAACACATCCATCGAGTTCATCAAGCAGATAATCTGGGTTGTCACAGGACTGGCCCTGATGACCCTTATCATCTACATCGACTATAAATATCTCTATGATTTTGCCTACTACATCTATGGAGTCTGCATCCTGATGCTGCTCATAACCCTGCTGTTGGGCAACAAGGTCAATGGCGCCCGCTCCTGGCTGGGATTGCCCGGCGTAGGCATACAGCCCTCGGAATTCACAAAGCTGGGAACCATCATAGCCCTGAGCGCATTCTGTACAAAGAACAGAGAGAACATCAGGTCTTTTGTGGTCTTCCTCCGGGCAGCCATGATCACCGCTGTCCCCATGGCCCTTATCCTGGCTCAGCCCGATCTAGGGACATCCCTGGTCTATATCCCCATCTTCCTAGTCATTCTTTTCATGGCCGGGGCAAAGATACGGTATCTCTTCTTCCTGGTGGCCTGCGGCATCGGGATCACCCTGTTCACCATTATCCCTATGTGGTCCGGCTACATCCTTAAGAAAGAGACCTTCTTTGTCGCCCTTTTCTCCAACCAGCTTCTGATGCTTGCCTTGCTGGGAGCATGCCTTCTTGTGGTTATCCTTTCTGCCGTAGGCTGGCTTGTGTTCAAAAAAGGGCTGTACTACTGGATGTGCTACAGCTTTGTCATCCTTTCTATTTCCCTGTTTATGGCAATGCTGGCACAGAAGATACTCAAGGCCTATCAGATCATGCGGCTGGTGGTGTTCCTGGATCCCAGCGTCGATCCTCAGGGGGCAGGCTGGAACATCCTTCAGTCCCTTACAGCCATCGGTTCGGGAGGGCTTACAGGCAAGGGCTTCCTTCAGGGAACCCAGAGCCACTACAACTATCTGCCCCAGCAGAGCAATGACTTCATCTTCTCCATAATTGCCGAGGAAATCGGATTCCTGGGGGGCATGGTGGTGTTCGCCTGCTTCTTTATCCTAATCATAAGAGGATTCATCATAGCAAATTCCTCCAAGGATGCTTTCGGATCATATCTCTGCTTCGGCATTATCGCTATGATTTTTTTCCATTTTGTGGTAAATATTGGAATGGCAATGGGCATTATGCCCATCACAGGAATTCCGCTGCTCTTCCTTTCCTACGGAGGCTCTTCGTTATGGACCTCCATGATGGCAGCAGGAATTCTGATCAACATCTATTATAGAAGATACGGATTTAAGATTTGAATATTTCTGATTACAAACACTTGGACAATATACTCCTGCAGGTCAACAAACCGGCCCGATACACCGGCGGGGAGTTCGGCTCCTATCGCAAATACGGCTGTCCACTTAACATGGCCATCTCTTATCCCGATCTGTACGAAATAGGAATGTCCAACACAGCCCTTAAGGTGCTTTACAACATATTCAACGGCATCGAGGGGGTGAACTGCGAGCGGGTCTTTGCCCCTGCCCCGGACTTCGAGGAGAAGCTGAGGGAAGCCCATATTCCTTTGTATACCCTTGAGACCGGCATACCTCTTAAAAAGCTGGATATCATAGCCTTCACCATCGGGTATGAGCTTACAGGAACCAATGTGCTCAACATTGTCGATATGGGGGGCATTCCGCTGGAGGCTGACGAGAGAGGGGAGGATGATCCTATAGTGATAGCCGGCGGCCCTGGTGTGACCAACCCGGAGCCTTTCGGAAAGATATTCGACGCCATATTCATCGGGGAGGCGGAGGATGCCTACGAGCCCCTTCTGGAAGAGGCAATAGCCATAAAAAAGAGGGGTGGAAGGCGGAGCGACATCATCTCCCTTTTTGAATCCAAGAGCTTTATCTGGACCCGGAATAAAAAAGAGAAAGTGCACAGGGCTATATGGAACAGCTTCGGGAAACGGGTCTACCCGGCGGCGAGGGGGCCGGTTCCTTCCATCAAAGCCATACAGAACAACGGCGTGGTGGAGATAATGAGGGGCTGCCCCAACGGCTGCCGCTTCTGCCATGCCGGCATCTACTACCGGCCCCAGCGGGAAAAGGACATTCCCCTTATCCTGCAGGAGATCGATACCCTTGTGCACCGCTACGGCTACCGGGAGATAACACTGCTTTCCCTCTCCTCCGGCGACTACTCGGTGATGCCAAGGCTCATCAAATACCTTAACCAGAAGTATGCATCCTACGGCGTCTCCTTTGCCTTCCCCTCCCTCAAGGTCAGCACCTTCTCCCTCAACCTGCTGTCGGAGCTCAACGAGGTGCGCAAGAGCGGCCTTACCTTTGCGGTGGAGACACCCCTGCCCCAGTGGCAGGCAGACATGAACAAGACAGCCACCATGGAGAGCATTGTGGAGATAATCCGGGAGGCCAAGAAGCTGGGCTGGCGTGTTGCCAAGTTCTACTTTATGATAGGGCTCCCTGTCACCGGCGGCGGGTGCGAGGAAAAGGAGATTGTCGACTTTATCCTCCGGGTCTACGCCCAGACAAAGATACAGCTTAACATAAACGTAGGCACCTTTGTCCCAAAGCCCCACACGCCGTTCCAGTACGCAGCCCAGCTGACCGAGGAGGAGAGCTGGAAAAAGCTGTCCTATATAAAGGACTCACTCCGGGGTCATCCTATAAAGGTCAGCTACCACTCCCCCTTCCTCTCCTACCTGGAAGGCCTTTTCTCCCGGGGAGACTGCCGGGCGGCCGACCTGCTTATAAAGGCCTTCAAGATGGGCACCAGGCTGGATGCCTGGGACGAGTACTCAAAGCTGGAGGTATGGAAGCAGGTGCTGGCCGAGGCCAACTGGGATGTGAAGAATGAAATCTGCCGGCAGCGCACCACAGATGAGCCGCTGCCCTGGGACTCTGTATCCATGGGAGTCTCCTCCTCGTTCTACAAAAACGAATGGAACAAGCTTGGAACCAATACCTTCACTTCTGTATGCAGTTCAGACTGCCACCACAACTGCGGCATCTGCGGCAGCAAGACAGCAGTCAGGAACATAGACCAGAACATCGAGTTCCCGCCTCTGCCTCCCCAGGAGCCTATTCCGGAGGGCATCTCCCGCATCTACTTTGTATTTGCGAAGAAGGGGGAGCAGATATTCTTAGGCCATCTGGACCTTATGGGCATTATGGAAAAATCCATCCAGCGGGCAGGGTTCTTCATTGAATTCTCCCAGGGCTTCAACCCCAAGCCCCGCCTTGAGTTTGCCCACCCCCTCTCTCTGGGAATCGTGTCGGAAGGGGAGATTGCCTCCATAAACATCCACGGCACCACAGAGGCCCAGACCTTTATACAGAACATGAACAGAAGCCTCCCCTGGGGCCTTGAGGTCAAGGAGGCCTATGTGGTCTCAAAAGAGGTGTATAAGGCAAAGAAGATCCAGTCCCTCATGAGCCTCTACAGCGGCAGCCAGTATACCCTGGACTACATCGGAGACGATATCGAAAGCTTCCAGACAAATCTGGAAAAGTACATAGCAGAAAACCAGCTTGAGAACTATGTCAGCACACTGCGTAACGGCACCAGCTTCGACTTCGACATCAGGGCCGGGAACAAGAAGGCAAACATGATGGCCCTGCTCAAGGAAGTGCTGGGAACCGACTATCCTCTGGAGCAGTGCAGGATAACCCGGAACCGCCTTATGTGCTCACCGGAGCCGGAGAAAAGACTCCCTTATCAGAAGTATTTCAAGACTATATAATAGTATATTGACAAAAGATATTTATAATTTAATAATTTTTTCAAGGAGAGAGCCATGTCAAAACACATAGAGACAACCTGTATCCAGGGCGGATATGTACCAAAAAATGGAGAACCAAGACAGATTCCAATAATCCAGTCCACAACCTTCAAATATGACACAAGTGAGGCTATGGGCAAGCTTTTCGACCTGGAGGCTGCCGGTTATTTCTATACCCGGCTCCAGAACCCCACCAACGACTATGTAGCTGCAAAAATCGCAGAGCTGGAGGGGGGCACAGCCGCAATCCTCACATCATCAGGACAGGCTGCCAGCTTCTTTGCCGTGTTCAATATCGCCACAGCCGGCGACCATGTGGTTTCCTCCGCATCAATCTACGGCGGCACCTTCAACCTCTTCAACGTGACCATGCGGAAGATGGGCATTGACTTCACCTTTGTCTCTCCCGACGCTTCCGACGAGGAAATCCAGGCTGCATTCAAGCCCAACACAAAATGCGTTTTTGGCGAGACTATCGCAAACCCTGCCCTTACAGTATTCGATATCGAAAGATGGGCAAAGATTGCACATAAGAACGGCGTTCCGCTGATTGTGGACAACACCTTCCCTACGCCGATCAACTGCCGGCCTTTCGAATGGGGAGCAGACATTGTGACCCATGCAACAACCAAGTACATGGACGGCCATGGTGTGGCAGTAGGCGGCGTTGTAGTAGACTCCGGCAAGTTCGACTGGATGGCTCATGCCGACAAGTTCCCGGGGCTCTGTACTCCGGACGACAGCTACCACGGCATCACCTATGCCACCAAGTTCGGCAACGCAGGGGCCTTCATAACCAAGTGCACAGCCCAGCTTATGCGGGACTTCGGCAGCATCCAGTCGCCGCAGCACGCCTTCTACCTGAACCTGGGGCTGGAAAGCCTCCACGTAAGGATGCCACGGCACGTTGCCAATGCCCAGGCTGTAGCAGAATTCCTGGAAAAGCATCCTAAGATTGTAAAAGTAAATTACTCCGGCCTTAAGAGCAGCCCATACTACCAGCTGCAGAAGAAATATATGCCTAACGGCGGCTGCGGCGTTGTCTCCTTCGAGCTCAAGGGCGGCCGTGATGCGGCATTAAAGTTTATGAAGGCCCTCAAGGTGGCTGCCATCGAGACCCATGTGGCCGATGCCCGGACCTGCTGCCTCAACCCAGCTACAGCAACCCACCGGCAGCTTACCGACCAGCAGCTTGTGGAGGCAGGCATCTCCCCAGGCCTTGTACGCTATTCCTGCGGTCTTGAGAATGCCCAGGATCTTATAGAGGACCTGGCCCAGGCCTTAGACCAGATTTAAAAGAGGATCACATGCCCATTAAGATTCCAAACAAGCTGCCTGCAGCAAAGATACTTGAGAAAGAAAACATCTTCTTCATGACCGAGACCCGGGCTATGACCCAGGATATCCGTCCGCTGCAGATCCTGCTTCTGAATCTTATGCCTATAAAAATCGACACCGAGACCCAGTTTGCCAGGGTCCTGGGCAACACTCCCCTGCAGATTGACCTGACCCTTATTGCCCCTACAGGACACACCTCAAAGAACACCACCCAGGAGCACATGCTGGCATTCTACAAGACCTTCAATGATATAAAGGACAACTATTACGACGGCCTTATAATCACTGGCGCTCCTATCGAGCACTTGGATTTCGAGCAGGTGGACTACTGGAAGGAGCTTTGCCAGATTATGGACTGGAGCATCACCCATGTATTCTCCACTCTCCACATCTGCTGGGGAGCCCAGGCCGGCCTATACCACCACTTCGGCATCCCCAAGGTGGAGATGGACAAAAAGCTTTCCGGCATATACCGGCATCATCTGGAGGGGAAGAATTTCATGCTTTTCCGGGGCTTCGACGACACTTTCTGCGTTCCCCATTCCCGCTATACAACAGTGCTCCGCAAAGATGTGGAGAAGGTGAAAGGACTCAAGATATTGGCATCCTCCCCGGAGGCAGGCATCTATGCAATAAAGACAAACGAGGGGCGTCAGATCTTCCTGCTGGGCCATGCAGAGTATGATGCCGATACCCTTAAAAAGGAATATTTCAGGGATCTTGAGGCAGGAATCAAGCCGTCAATTCCAGAGAATTACTTCCCGGATGACGACCCGAAAAAGGAGCCTATAGTCTCCTGGCGGAGCTGCGCACATCTGCTCTACGCAAACTGGCTCAACTACTACGTATACCAGAGCACACCGTACGACCTTAAGAACATACCCACCACTTGATATGGAAGCCAGGCTCCCCTTTTACGGCTATTCTGAATATCTCCAGAAGAAATATGGAACAAAAGTATACCGCATTGCTGTGGACGGAGGTTTCTCCTGCCCAAACCGGTGCGCAGGCCGCCAGGAGGGCGGGTGCATATACTGCAACGAACAGGGCTCCCGGGCCTCCTACCTGGACAAGGCGAAAGCCATAGAGGAGCAGATAAGGCGGGGAATAGCCTTCACCAGGCGGCGCTATAAGGCAGAGCTCTTCCTCCTTTACTTCCAGGCCTTCTCCAACACCTTCGACAAGGTGGAAAACCTGAAGAAGACCTATGACGCCGCCCTGGCCCTGTACCCCTTCCGGGAGCTTATTGTGGCCACCCGCCCAGACTGCATCGACTCATCCAAGGCGGAACTGCTGTCATCCTATATAAAACCAGATTTCGACGTATGGGTGGAGCTGGGTCTCCAGAGCGCCAACGACCGCACCCTGGAGCGGATCCACAGAGGCCACACAGCAGCTCAGTACAAGGCTGCCTTCGACCTGCTTCATTCCAGGGGGATAAAAATTGCCACACACCTTATCCTGGGGCTTCCTGGCGAGTCCCTGGAAGACATGCTGGCCTCTGTGGATTTCATCAACGCCTTGCATCCTGAAGCGGTGAAGCTCCACGACCTGAACATAACCTACAATACAGAGCTGTATAATGAATACTTGAAAGGAGAGGTCACCGCCCCTTCCCGGGAGCTGTATATCGAGTACCTTATAAAGGTGATCGAGCATCTGCGCCCAGATATAATCCTCATGCGGCTCACCTGCGACACCTACGAGGCCGACCGGGCAGCTCCCAGGAAGTACATGGCTAAAGGGAACATCTACGCCCTGCTCCAGAAGGAGATGGAGAAGCGGCACACCTGGCAGGGGCGCCTCTGCCCAGCGACCTCCTGACGGGGCACAAAAAAAGCCTCCTGTTTCCAGGAGGCTTTATATATTTTGATACTCGGATCAGTATCCAAGCTCGCACATTGCATCTGCAACTTTCTTGAAGCCTGCGATGTTAGCGCCCTTAACATAGTCGATATATCCGTTCTTCTGCTTTCCTTCGCGAACGCATGCGTCGAAGATGTTCTTCATGATTGTCTTGAGCATATCGTCTACCTCGGAAGCTTTCCACTTAAGGTGCTCTGCGTTCTGGCTCATCTCGAGACCGGATACTGCAACGCCACCTGCGTTAGCTGCTTTTCCTGGAGCGAATGGAATCTTCTTTGCCTGGAATGCTTCGATAGCTTCTGGTGTACAACCCATGTTGGAAACTTCGATAACATACTTTACGCCGTTCTTGATAAGCTTTTCAGCGTCCTTGCCGTCAAGCTCGTTCTGAAGAGCTGCTGTGAATGCGATGTCGCAAGGAACTTCCCAGATCTTCTTTCCAGGAACAAACTTTGCACCCTTGAACTTCTCTGCGTAAGGAGCAACGATGTTCTTGTTGGACTGTCTGAGCTCAAGCATGTAAGCGATCTTCTCCGGTGTGCTTACTCCAGCCTCGTCCAGGATGTATCCATCTGGTCCGGAGATTGCAACAACCTTAGCACCATAGAATGCAGCCTTTGTAACTGCGCCCCATGCTACGTTACCGAAACCGGAAACGATTGCTCTCTTTCCTTTGAGTGTATCCTTGTTATATTTAAGAACTTCGTCTGCGAAGTAGAGTGCACCATATCCTGTTGCCTCTGGTCTGATGAGTGAACCGCCCCATGTCTGTCCCTTTCCTGTAAGAACACCAGTGTTCTCCTGGCGGATTCTCTTGTACTGGCCATACATGAAACCGATCTCTCTTCCACCAACTCCCAGGTCACCTGCTGGAACGTCTGTGTCAGGTCCGATATATTTCTGGAGCTCTGTCATGAAGCTGCGGCAGAAGCGCAGGATTTCGTTGTCAGACTTTCCTGTTGGGTCGAAGTCTGCACCACCCTTACCACCACCCATTGGGAGTGTTGTAAGTGAGTTCTTGAAAATCTGCTCGAAACCGAGGAACTTAAGGGTTCCAAGGGTTACGTTCTTGTTGAAGCGGAGACCGCCCTTATAAGGACCGATAGCACTGTTGAACTGAACTCTGTAACCGCGGTTTACCTGGATCTGATGCTTGTCATCTTCCCATTCAACTCTGAACTGTACAACTCTTTCTGGTTCAACAATTCTGTCAAGGATTTTGTTGTTGAGGTACTTAGGTGTCTTGTTTACTACATCGATAACAGATGCAACAACCTCTCTTGCAGCCTGAATAAACTCTGGCTGTGCAGGGTTCTTTCTCTCGAGCTCTGCCATAAATTCATCTAATTTATACATTCTTTTCTCCTCTAAAAAAATATGTATTTTATAATTGTGTAGATAGATATTATCTCTAAAGAATTATTTGGTCAATATTGATTATTCTCAGTTATGGAAAAAGATATAAAAATATGATTGATATTTTCTCATACATATATTATAAAATATTATAATAGCATTTTTGGAGGACCCAAATGATTGTTATAAACGAAGATATCAGAGTTATGAAACAGGAATTCAAGGGCAAGGCCTATGTATCCATCAGAAAGTGGTACCAGGACAACGGCGAATGGAAGCCTGGCAAGCAGGGAATCAACCTGAAGATGGAAGAGTGGGAAGAATTCCTCAACAAGCTGGAAGCTATCAAAGAGGATCTTAAAGCCTGACCTGAAACCATGGAATACATCACTGGTTTTCATGCCATTGAGGAAGCTGTCCGTGCGGGCAATATCCAGGGCAAGCTCTATCTATCAAAAAGCGGCGGCAGGCATCAGAAGATAGAGCAGGAAGCCAGGAATGCGGGAATCAGAAGCATCAAATCCTCGGACGACGAGATAAGGCGCCTCTCGGGTACAGTTGACCACAGAGGCATAATGCTTGTCATCGAGGAGCGCAGAACCTGCCTTCAGAATATAACTCTCAAAACTTTCCTTAAAAATCTCACAAAAGAAAAATCTCTTGTATTATTATTGGACGGTATCACCGACCCTCACAACTATGGTGCCATATTAAGGTCTGCAGACCAGTTCGGCGTGGATCTTGTGATCATCCCCCAGAGCCGCTCTGCAAAAGACAGCGAAATAATAGGAAAGACATCTGCAGGAGCAAGGGAATTTGTCAGTGTGGCAGTGGAAAATCTTTCCCGTTCTGTTGATTTATTGAAGGAATCAGGCTACTGGGTCTATGCCGCCGACATGGACGGGCAGGCCAGCTACAAGCTGAACCTGAAGGGGCGTACAGCAATTGTAATGGGAAGCGAAGGCTCCGGTGTCTCCAAGATACTGGCTGAAAAAAGCGACGGCATCATCTCCATTCCAGCCCATGGGCATGTGGATTCTTTCAATGTCTCTGTAGCTGCCGGTATTCTGATGTACGAGGTTGTCCGGCAGAATTCCTTATAATTCCTCGAAGAACTTCTTTCCGATGTCGCTCCGGTGGAAGCAATCCTTGAAATAGACCTCATCTGCAGCAATGTAAGCATACTTGCTTGCCTCGGCAAAATCCTTGCCAAGCCCTACAACAGAGAAGCAGCGTCCGCCTCCAGTGATGATGTTGTTATCCATATCACGGCCTGTGGAGGCATGGAAGATAACCACCAGATCATCTCTGAACAGAGGCATGTAATGGACTACATTGCCCTTGGCATATTTACCGGGATATCCGCCGGCTGCAATTACAACACAGAGGGAGCACTTGTTGGAGATCTCCAGCGGGAAGCTGGCAAGCTCCTGTTTCCGCACTGCATCGAACAATGAGCCGAAGTCAGAGTCGATAAGGGGAAGCAGCGCCTGGGTCTCCGGGTCGCCGAAGCGGGCATTATATTCAAGAAGCTTCGGCCCTTTTGGAGTAATCATAAGGCCGAAGTAGAGAAGTCCTATATATTTGTAGCCCTCTTTCTTGATTCCCTCAAAGGTAGGGATAACAACCTCTTTCTCAATCTGGGCCAGCAGGTCTTTGGAGACAGTGGGCACCGGGCAGATGGAGCCCATTCCCCCAGTGTTCGGCCCCTGGTCTTTATCATAGGCCTTCTTGAAATCTGCGCATGGCGGCAGAAGCACATAATCCTTTCCGTCAGAGATTGCAAAAATAGAGGTCTCCCAGCCGGTCAGGAACTCTTCCACCAGCAGGGTGTCATCTTTAAGAATATTGCGGCCGAACTCTAAAAGCTCATTCTTGTCATCAGACTCCAGAACGCCCTTTCCTGCAGCCAGGCCATTCTTCTTTATAACCACCTTTCCTTCCGATTTCTTTATAGCTTTTTCAAAAGCCTCCACATTGTCGAATTCTTCGGAATAGGCGGTAGGGATGCCATATTTCTTCATAAAAGACTTGGAGTAGAGCTTGCTGGCCTCAAGCTGTGCAGCCTGCTTGCATGGTCCGAAGGCATAGATTCCGGCAGCCTCCAGATCATCTACAACGCCGGCGGCAAGAGGAGCTTCCGGCCCTACAAACACAAAGTCGATTTTATATTTTCTGCATGCGCTTATGACACTTGCGCTGTCACAGGGATCCACATCCGGCAGATTTTCGGCAATATCCTCAGTTCCCGCATTTCCAGGAGCTACATAAAGGCCGGACAATATATTACTCTTGGAGAACTTCCATGCAATCGCATGTTCCCGTGCTCCAGAACCAAGAACCAAAACTTTCAAAACTTCCCCCCGCTGTTACTGCTGCTTATCCAATGAATCAAGAACCGATAAAATTGTCTCCGGGTAACAGCTATGTTCTATGTTATGTATCTTTTTTTCAATTTCTTCAAGTGACTCTGTAAAGTCCCTTTTAAAGGACTTCTGGGTTATGATAGGACCGCTGTCCATACCATAGTCCACATAGTGGATGGTCACTCCCAGCTCCGCATCCTTTGAGGCATAGCTCTCTGCAATTCCATGGGTGCCGGGGAACTTGGGCAGAAGGGCCGGATGGATATTGAGAATCCTGTTCTTATACCGGTCCACAAAATATGGTGTCAGAAGCCGCATGAATCCGGCCAGCACCACCAGCTGCACCCCTTCTTTCTCCAGGATGGCGCAGATATCTTTCTCCGCATCCTCCCGCTCCCGCTTGAAGTAGGAGACATAGTAGGTCTTTATCCCCAAGTTCTTAGCCCGCTCAAAAGCATAGGCATCCTTCCTGTCACATATCATGCACTTGAGGTTATGCTTTGTCCCGGCAAGCTTTTCTGCTATAGCCTGGAAGTTGGAGCCATTGCCGGATACCAGCACTGCATAATCAGCCATTCACAATCTCTCCGATGACACGGATGGCAATCTTGCTGCGCTTTGCAAAGGAAAGGACGTCGTCCACATTGTTCTTCTTCACAACCATGGCAATTCCGATTCCCATGTTGAACACCCTCTCCATCTCCACAGGGTCTATGCCGCCGTTCTTCTGGATCTTTTTGAAGATCTCGGGAACCTCCCAGGCTGTGGTGTCAAACACAGGCTTCACTGTCTTGGGCAGTGTCCGGATAAGGTTTCCGGTAAGTCCGCCGCCAGTGATATGTGCGGCAGCCTCGATATTATCCTTTGCGATAAGCTTCTTAAGCTCTTTCACATAAATTTTTGTAGGCTTCAGCAGCTCCCGGCGCCCAGCCTTGTCTTTCTTATCAATAACCTTCCGGGCCAGGGAAAGGCCGTTGGAGTGGATTCCTGCAGAAGGAAGACCAAGGATGATATCGCCCTTCCTGATATTTTTCTTCCGTGGAAGCATCTTATCCCGGTCCACAATACCTACGGCAAAGCCTGCAAGGTCAAAGTCATCAGAGCCATACACATCGGGCATCTCGGCTGTCTCGCCACCTGCCAGTGTGCATTCAGCCTGCTCGCAGCCATCCACCACACCCTTGATGATCTGGTGCAGAACTTCCTCGTGGATCTTTCCGCATGCAATATAGTCCAGGAAGGTCTGAGGTGCGGCGCCGCAAACAATCAGGTCGTTGACAGACATGGCAACCAGGTCGATTCCCACAGTGTCGTATATTCCCAGCTCCTGGGCGATCATAAGCTTTGTCCCCACGCCATCGGTGGTGGAAAGCATGACCGGGTTCTTATACTTTTTTGTGTCTATGGCAATTCCACCGGCAAATCCACCGATACTCCGGGATACTGCCTTGGATTTAAGAGATCCGATGAAGCTGGCGAACTTATCGCCTTTGTCAATGCTTACACCTGCTTCTTCGTATGATTTTACTGGCATTTTTCCCCCTATTCCTCATCATCATCTAAGTCTTTATCAAAATCTAATCCAGGGTCTGCTTCTGGTATGACAGGCTTTCTGCCTCCCTCAAGCTTCTCAAAGATCATGGTCTCGCTGTCCTTCTTGGACTTCTTGAGAGCAAGAGAGATCTCATCGATCAGCAGCTTGCTGGCATTGTCAAACAGTTTGCGCTCCTGAATCGGCAGCTCCTTTGATGTGCTTCTGTCGTACAGAGTCTTCACAACCTTTGCTATATCGCTGATAGTTCCTTTTTTAAGGAGATCCAGATTCTGCTGGTTTCTTGTCTTCCAGTCGGTGTTTGCCTGCTCATACTCCTTGTTAAGGAGCTCAAGAGCCTTAAGGGCATCCTTGGAGGAGACAATCTTTCGCAGTCCAATGGTCTCGGCGTTTTCCACAGGAACCATGACAGTCATATCTGGTGTTTCAAAATAGATATCATAATAGAGAACCTGCTGATCCCGGAAGGGGCGCTTCTCTATTGCCTTTATCTCACCTACGCCCTGGATAGGATATACCACATGCTCGTTCAAAGCAAAAACGGGAGGCTTCCTGCCTGGCTTTGGGGCCTGTTTTTGTGCAGGCTTCGGTGCTGGTTTAGCTGGTGTTGCCTTCGCTGTGGCTTTCTTGGCTACAGGCTTTGGCGCTGCCTTCACCGGCGCTTTTTTCGCTGGTGCAGCCTTTGCAGGGGCTTTCTTTGCCGCAGGCTTTGGTGCCGCTTTCACCGGCGCCTTTTTAGCTGGAGCAGTTTTTGCCGGAGCCTTCTTTGCTACAGGCTTTGGCGCTGCCTTCACCGGCGCCTTTTTAGCTGGAGCAGTTTTTGCCGGAGCCTTCTTTGCCACAGGTTTTGGTGCGGCTTTCACCGGAGCTTTTTTCGCTGGTGCTTTTACTGCTTTTGCTGTTGTTTTCACTGGCTTGCTTGGTGTCTTGTTTGTCTTGGTGGTCGCCTTTGTCTTCTTTTCCGGCTTTTTCTCAGCCTTTGGAGCAGCCTTGGAGGCTGTCTTAGTTGTTGTTTTTGCTTTTGCCATGATATCCCTATTATATACTTTTTTTATTAAAATATCAATCCGAAGACAAAGGCGGCGGCGCTGGCGCAGACTGCCACAGTCAGCAGCCCTTTCTCAAACCAGGCCAGGATAAGGGCCACAATGCAACCGCAGACTGCAGGTATAAGGCTTGCGGTGGAGAAGAAGATGGCGGGGAAGGTCATGGCTCCCAGCACAGCATAAGGAATATAATACAGGAAGGAGCTGATAAACTTATTTGTGATCTTCCTGCGGAATGCCACATAGGGAATCATCCTGATAAGGTAGGTGACCAGGGCCATCACCGCCAGATACTTAAAGAACTCTCCGTAGGGCATATCAGTTCTCCACCGGTGCAATGGCCGCAAATATTGAGGCCGAGACCACTGCGCAGATAATGATCACAAACCCGGACGACACCTTGTTCAGCCCCGGCACAAAGGCGAACAGACAGCTTAAAAGCACTGCGGTCAGAATAACCTTCATAACCACCAGGTTCTTCTTTGCCACAGGAATAATGATGGCTATGAACATGCCGTAGATTGCAATACCCAGGGCATCGCTCATGGCAGCTGGCAGGATGTTCCCGGCCACAGCTCCCACCAGAGTGCCCATAGTCCAGCCTATGACCGGCGTAATGATGAGCCCGTACATATATCGCCTTCCCACCGAGCCCTCTTCGCTGCCGCGGCCCGAGGCAACGGCAAACACCTCATCAGTATTCACAAAGGATATGATAAGCCGGTGGGGGGTAGTCATAGTGGAATCCAGCTTCTGCGATATAGAAATAGACATAAGTGCATAACGCATGTTAATGACCAGCTGGGCCAGCGCCAGCTCGATTAGGCTGCCGGCATGGGTCATTATAGGAACAGCTGCCAGCTGCCCGGCAGAAGTGACATTGGTCAAGGATATGAGTGTGGCCTGGAGGGGAGTAAGTCCTGAGTTGACGCAGAAAATTCCGAAAGCAAAAGCTACCGAGAAATAACCCAGGCATATAGGAATTCCATCGCGGAGCCCTTTTTTCATATCATTCATACATTTTTTATAACACAATTTTGAAATGTATGGTATAGTTATAGAATAATAATGCGAAATAAGAATGAACTTATCAAACGCTATTCTGTCTTCTTCCTCGGAATTGTGACCAATGCCCTGGGTGTGGCCCTGATCACCCGCTCCATGCTGGGAACAGGCCCCACCACCTGTATCCCTTATGTAATAAGCCTCTATTTTCCATACTCCTTCGGTACCTTCACATTCCTGTTCAACCTGCTTCTTCTGCTTCTGCAGATCATCATACTGCGCCGGCGTTTCAACCCCCATCAGCTCCTGCAGATACCGGCCTCCTTCATCTTCTCCGCCACCATCGACATCTGCATGAACCTTACCAGCGGCATAAAAGTGAATATATATGCGGCAGCCCTCCTATGGGTCATCGCAGGCTGTGTGTTCCGGGCCTTCGGCGCCAGCTGCCAGATCATAGCCGACGTAGTAATGCTCTCGGCCGAGGCTTTTGCAAAAACCATGTCAGATGTGACAGGGAAGGAGTTCGGCATCTGCAAGCTGGTGTGCGATGCCACCATGACTGCCATAGCCATAGCCCTCTCCTTCTGGTTCTTCGGCTCCCTCCAGGCTGTGCGGGAAGGCACCCTTATAACAGTGCTCCTGGTGGGCCCTTTCTCCCAGCTCTTCATAGGCAAGCTGCTGTTCACAAACCACTATTTCGAGCATGAAGGGGAATTCGTATACCTGACCAAGTTCAAGCCCAAGGAGGGCAAGCGGCTGGTGATCACCATAACCACCGAGGCTGGCTCCAGCGGACGCAAGATTGCGGAATACCTGGGCAATGCCCTGGGAATCCATGTCTACAACAAGGAATTAGTCAACCTGATAGCAGAAGAAGGCAACTTTACAGAAGATTATGTGCGCAAGCACAACGAGAAGCTCTACACCAACGGGGCCGAAGCCTTCTTTAAGGAAAGCTACTCCTTTGCCGAGACCGGCTTTGAGCACTACAAACGGCTCTACGAGGCCCAGAAGCGGGTAATAACAAGGCTTGCAGAACAGGAGGACTGCATAATAATCGGCCACTGCTCCAACTTCATACTGCAGCGGATGGAGGGGGCTCTCCACATCTTTATCGGCACCGACATGCCCAACCGGGTCCAGTACCTTTCCACCAAGTATGCATTAAGCCCCAAGAAGGCCTGGGAAAAGATAAGGAAACAGGATGAGGACACCGGCAATTACTACCGGCTTTTCACAGGGCAGGACTGGCGGGATCCCGACAGCTATCACTTCACCATAGACTCAGCTATGTTCGGGGATGCAGGCACCGCTGCCATGATTGAGTATTTTATCAAGAAAGGATATGACTCCCTGAGCGCTGCCGGCATCAGGGAGCTGATGGATCATTATTCAACAGGGCGGTAAATAACTCTTACCTGCTTCAAAAGCCCTTCGCCGTCGCTCTTGGTGGCAATATCTTCCATATCGTTGAGAGCTGTGTGGATAATGCGGCGCTCGAATGGGTTCATAGGCTCAAGGAGCTTTGACCGCTTGGTGCGGCGCACCTGTTCTGCTGTCCGCAGGGCCAGCTTCACCAGGTTGCTCTCCCGGCGTTCCCGGTACTTCTCTACATCGATGATGATACGCTTAGGCTCTTCCATGAGCTTTCCGGCATATACATTCACCAGCAGCTGGATTGCATCCAGGTTCTTCCCCTTCTTGCCGATGAGGATTCCGGAGTGCTCGGACTCAATCATAATCCGAATCTTGTTCTCGTTCCGGTAGCATACATAGGCGCTTCCTGGGTAATCCATCTTCTCGATGAGATCCTCCACAAAGTTAAGGAGCTTGATTTCGAAATCCCCTTCCGGCTCAAGGCGCTGGGAGGTCTCCATCTCCACAGAGCTCTCTGCAGGAGCATCATCTGCTTCGACTTCCCCCTCCTCTTCCATTGGAAGATCTTCAGGCTCTTCGTTCTGGGCATTGATATGCACCCGGATCTTCACATTACCTTTGTGGAAAAGTCCTGGCTTGTTGTTCTCAAGGATTTCCACATCAAATTCATCACGCTCAAGGCCCAGGGCCTCAACTGCTTTATCTATCGCTTCTTTTTCTGTCTTTCCTTCAAATTCCATATCTATCTCCTATCATGCCTTTGCCTTGGCTTTTACTTTCTGTCTGTGGTTGATGTAGAGCTGCTGTCCAATGGAGAGAATGTTGGTCATTGTCCAGTAGAGGAGCAGTCCCGATGAAACATCATAAAGGACAAAAAGGAAAATAACAGGCATTGCATATGTCATCATCTTCATCTGGCTCTGCTGCTGGCCGCTTCCACCGGAAGCCCCTGCCGGCTGCATAAGCTTAGAAGAAATAATCTGTGAAACTGCCATAAGGATAGGCAGCAGTCTTATATCGCTTCCAATGAACAGGATGGAAGTCGGTGCAAAGCTCCAAATAGAATCGGGCTGTGAGAGGTCTGTGATCCAGGGCTCCAGGAACCCGGCACCCCGCAGCTCGAAGAAGCTGTTCAAAAGTCCGTACAGTGCAAAGAAAATAGGCATCTGCAGCAGGATCGGGAAGCAGCCGGACAGGGGGCTCACACCCTCTCTCTTGTACAGGGCGGCCAGCTCTGCATTCAGCTTCTGGGGATTGCTCTTATACTTGTCCTGAATCTCCTTCATCTTAGGAGAAAGGGCGCTCATCTTGGCAGAGGACTCGAAGCTCTTCTTTGTAAGCGGATAGAGGACAATCTTCACCACAATGGTAAGGAGGATGATTGCCACACCGTAGTTAGGAATAAGCTTATGGAAGGATACCAGGAGCCACTTCAGGATAGCCTGCAGCCATCCCAGGATAGCACCTGAATCCAGCACTCTGTCCAGCTCCATCTTGGTCATGCCGAAGCCGTTTGTGTCGGCGCTGTCGTAACGGCGAAGCTCCTTGCTGCTCTTAGGACCGATATAGAACTTGAATGTATCTATAAAGTTGGTGCTCTTCACAACAGGGCGGGAGAAGAACATGCGGGATGCATTCTCCTGTCCGGAAACCGGCTGCTGAGAGAAGGTAGTGACATACTCGGTGGCATCGGTGATACCGATAACTGCAAAGTATTTGCCGCTGATTGCAGACCAGATGTTCCGGCTTTCCACCGCCTTGGTAGGCTCGGCCTTGGTCAGCTTGGTGGCCTTTTTCTTCTTGTTTCCGTTCAAGGATACATAATGGCGGAAGTCCTCCCGGTTGTCCAGCTTGGTGAACTGAGGTCCGATCTGGGGACCGAAGCCAAGGGAATAGGCATAGCCGTTGGAGTTGAAGTTTACCGCCTTTCCTGTAAGGCTGGTGAACTCGATTGCCAGCTCCACCATGTATTCATCGCTCTTGAAGGTATATGTCTTCTTGATCTCCACAGGAACAGGATTGCCGTTTCCTACAGTCAGGTTCACATTCTTCTTGAACTCAACTACAGTGTCCTTTCCCTGGGTAAATTTATTTACATCAAAATTGCCGGTCAAAGGCTGGCTGTTTATATCGTTGAAGTAGAGCTCAAATGCATTCATCTGGCTCTCCTTCCGGTAGATCATGTCAAGATCCTGGCCATCCTTGTCGGCATGTCCCTTAAGCTTGATGGATTTTACCGCACCGCCCTTGGTGGTCAGGACTGCACTGAAGACATCGGTCTCCACATTCACATCCTGATAGCTTCCGGTATCGGGGGGAGTGTTCACCTGAACCTGGACCGGCTCGCTGCTCTCGGCAGCTGCTTCAGGGGCCTCAGGGGCAGGTGCCTCTTTTTCCTGCTGAACCACCTGGGGTTCCTCTACAGGAAAGAAAATCGCCTGAACAAAATATCCTGCAGAAATTACTATTACACATAGAATGACTGCTACAAGGGTATTTTTTTCCATAAAAAACTCCTTATTTTAAGGAACAGGATCATACCCGCCGGCATGGAAAGGATGACATTTCAAAATCCTTCTTACCGCCAGATACAGCCCTTTCCAAGGACCATATTTTTCAATAGCTTTGTAGGCATAGGCAGAACAGGTGGGTGTAAACCTGCAGCACGGTGGAAATAGAGGAGATATGGTTTTCCGGTATACCCAGATCAGAAATAAAAATAATTTTTTTATTATCCTATTCAGAAACATTTATAATACCTGCTTGGCCGCAGATAGAGAAAAGCTCTGAAAATGTATCGTTGTATTCCAGATTCTTTTTATAGACAACAAAGAGAAGGTCGTATCCGTCCGGTTTCAGATGTTCTTTTATATTCCTGAATACTTCTCTTATAATCCGTTTAGTCCTGTTTCTTTCTACCGCATTTCCGTAATTTCTCGGAGTAGTCACTGCCATCCGGCTGGTTCCTGTACCGTTATCCCTGTACAGAAGCTTGAACCCGGATTCTTTTATTGCCGCTGCTTCACGAAAAATCTGCTTAATCTCTGTTTTTTTTTTATCCGTTCTTTATCAGTAAGGCTTTTTCTCATCTGCAACTGACAGCTTCTTTCTTCCCTTCTGTCTTCTTCTCATAAGAACAAGGCGTCCGCCAGCGGTCTTCATTCTGGCCCTGAATCCAAATCTTCTGTTTCTTTTGACTTTGCTAGGCTGATAAGTTCTTTTGTCTGTTCCTCTCATAATAGGAAACTCCTTATATAGGTTTCTAACCCATGTTAGATTTTTTCACTTTGAGATATCACTATAATTCGATTTGACTTTCAATGTCAACTATCTTAAGGATATCTTTATATTATCTATATTTTTATCGGGAAATCTCTCCCTGATCTTCTCTAAAATTTCATTTTTTCTAAGCTGAGCCACCTGGATCCACCCCGGATGGTCTGTCTCCAGGGTCAGGGTTTTCCCCTTGATATCCTTTATCCTAAGGTGCTCTGCCGCCTCTTCCCCCACCAGGGAAGGCCATACATCGAAGAGGGTCTCCTTCCGCTGGTCAAGCTTGATGGAGGCAAAAAGCTCCTTCAGTATATCACCTGCCGACCTGGTACTCATTCAGAGTCCCTCCTTCCACGGCATAGCACCTTTCGCTCCCCCGGCCAGTGAAAAGCTGCTCCCCCGGCAGATATGTAAAGAAAGCCTGGTCGTAGTCGGGCAGGGTGGCGATAAAACGCTCCCTTTTTCCCCTGTCCAGCTCCAGCAGCACATCATCAATAAGGAAAATAGGGCGCCGCCCTGTCTTTGCAGTGTAGAATACAGCCTGGGCATTCCGCATGGCCAGGGTGATCAGCCGGGACTGGCCGGTGGAGGCTATCTTGGAAAAGTCCTTGTTGGACATATAGAAGCTGAACCGGTCCCGGTGGGGACCCCAGTTGGTCATGCCAGTCTCCAGGTCCCGCTCCTGCTTCTCGGCCAGCAGCTCCGCCACATCGGAAACAGACCCGGCATCTCCCCAGGAGGGCTGGTATCGCAGCATTATAGTCATGTCGCTGTCCGACACCTCCTTGAACACCTGGGAGAACAGGGGGCTGAACTCCTGGGTCACTGCCGCCCGCCGGCTCATAAGCTCAAGGCCGGCCGCTGCCAGCTGCTGGTCTAGGACAGGGAGGAAATCCAGCTTCTTCTCCTTAAGGGAGGCATTCCGCATCCGCAATATTTTATAGTATTCCCGCAGCTTCTCCAGGAAGGGGATGTCGTAGATGCCCATGACCTGGTTGAAGAAAAGGCGCCGGCGCTCCGGGGTGCCGTTCACAAAATAGATATCCTCGTGCTTGAACACAATACAGGGAATATTTTCTATCAGATCCTTGCGGTCAGCCACCACCTTGCCGTTCTGCCGTATCTCCTTGCGCTCGTTCTCCAGCTTCAGGGATATGGTGTTCTGCTGGCTGTTCTTGTCCAGAAAAGCCCCTTCCACCATCATATCATCCTTCCCCTGGGTTATCAGCAGTTCATCCTGCTTGGTGCGGAAGGAGCTGCCGAAGCACAGAAGGTAAATAAGCTCAAGGAAATTGCTTTTTCCCTGGCCGTTCTCTCCGATCAAATAGATATTGCGGGCATCGGTGGAAAGCCGTTCGTTTGCGAGATTCCGAAAATTATAGGACCGAACCGATAAAAACATCTCACAGCTGCATAGGCATCATGATATGGAAGAATTCACCCTCGGGAACTCCCACCAGTGTCATGGCCTTGTTTGCTTCGGAGAACTTTATGGCTATATCATCCTCTTCCATAGTCTTGAGAGGCTCCATAAAATGCATGAAGTTCACTGCTATCTTCATGTCGTCTCCCTTGTACTCGCAGGCAACCTTCACCTTTGCATTTCCTACCTCGCTCTCCTCGGAAAGGATAGTAAGAGTGTCCTCGGTAAAATCAAAAAGAATCTTCTTGGACTTCTGCTCTGCAAAGATGGCTACTCTGGAAAGAGCTGTCATGAAATCGTCCTTCTTGATGATGGCTGTATAGCTCTGGTTCTCTGGAATGACCCTCTTGTAATTAGGGAACTGTCCCTCTATAAGTGTGGAATAAAGCTTGTTCTTATCAAACATCACAAAGAAGCATTTGTCGGACACAGCAAGCTTGAGATTTCCCTGGCCGGAAGCCAGCTTCTTTATCATTCCAAGTATCTTTACAGGGATGATCACTCCCTTGAATTCTGCGTCGGAAATAACAATGTCCTTTTTAATGAAGGAAAGGCGTCTTCCGTCGGTGGAGACCATCTTTATGCAGTCATCCTCCCGTTCAAAATAGACACCGTTCATGAAATATTTTGTCTCATCGGTGGATACAGCGAAAATAGTGCTGTTTATCATATCGATGAAATCCTTCTGACCGACTTCGAAATATTTATCATCTTCTATTTTGATAAGCTCCGGATAATTTCCGGCCTCTATGACCTTAAGCTGGATATTTGTATCTCCGCTCTCTGAATCCACAGTCAGCTTATCTCCGGCAAGATTGAATTTTACATCACCATCGGGGAAAGAGCGCAACACACCTAAAAGCTTGTCACAGTAGACAGTGGTGCTTCCCGGTTCCTCCATATCCACAGGAATATAAGTCTCGTATCCTATTTTCAGATCTGTGGCCTTTATATAAAGATTTCCATCTTTTACTTCCAAAAGAACATTAGAAAGAATAGACATAGTATTTCTTGAAGAAATTATTCCCTGAGCAACTGCAATTTCATTCAAAAGAGAATTTTTGTTACAACTGAATTTCATTTTTTCCTCCGATTCCAGCCTACTTAAACTACTTGTTTATTTATAAACTAGTAGTAATAATAGTAGGCTAATTTTATAAGTTGATAAATCAAAAAAATCTTTATAACATAACTTTTTAAGCCTGTTTATAATTTTCTCTTTTTATCCCCGTTTTTCCCTTTTTATCCTTTTTCCGAAGCCTCTTTCACACTTTCCTCTATTTTTTGAATAGCAGGCTCCAGCATCGGATTAGATTTTATACTGTCCTCTACTTTTTGTATAGCATAGATTACTGTGGTATGATCTTTTCCGAACTCGTTTCCAATCTCGTTCATGGAATATTCGCACATGTGATTTATGATATACATAGCTATCTGGCGGGGCCATGCGATGTTCTTTGTCCGCTTTCTTCCCCTTATATCGCTGGATGATATATTAAAGGCCTCTGCCACAGCTTTGATTATGCGGCCTATGGAAACATTCTCAGGCTTTGTCTTATTAAGATATGAAAGCTGTTCCTTGACCACATCCAGGGTGATTTCCCGTCTTACAAGATCGGAGTAGGCCACAATTTTCGTAAGGGCCGCCTCCAGCTCCCGCACATTGGTGGTTACGCTCTGGCTTATGAAATTAAGAATCTCATCATTAATATGAATGTTCTGCTGGGCGCATTTCTGTTTAAGAATAGCTACCCGGGCTTCGAAAACAGGAAGCTTCAGATCGGCATTGAGACCGGACATAAAACGGCTTTTCATGCGCTCTGTCAGCCTCTCCAGCTCCGAAGGATGCCGGTCGCAGGTGAATACAATCTGCTTGTTCACCTCGTGGAGAGCGTTGAAGGTGTTGAAAAGCTCCTCCTGCACAGCATCCTTGCCCTGGAAGAAGTGGATATCGTCGATAAGAAGCACATCCACGCTCCTGTATTTATTCTTGAATGCAGCCATTTTAGGCTTCTGGCCCACTACAGATATGAATTCGTTGGTGAACTTCTCTGCAGTCACATACACCACTTTCTTATCCGGGAATCTTCTATAAATATCATTCCCTATAGCCTGCATCAGATGGGTCTTTCCCATGCCCACGCCGCCGTATATAAGGAGAGGGTTATAGGACTTTCCTGGGGCTTTCGAAATAGCTATGGAAGCGTTTGCAGCCAGCTCGTTGTTGGGGCTTATGACAAAATTGCTGAAAGTGAACTCGGGCCGCAGGGCAGGATGGTTTGTCTTAGCCGGTTCAGCCTCTTTTTCCTCCTCCATCTGCTCTGATGCAAGCTCCTCTTCGGCCCCATCCCTCCGGGCTACCTCTATATTTACTGCTACAGCAGAGCCGTTCTGCTCAGAAAGAGCTTCTTCTATTCTCTTCCTCAGTCCCATTTTTTCCAACTTTTCCTTGAACAGGTTGGATGGGATTCCAAGGGTAAGAGTTCCTTCTTCCTCAGAGAGGTAGAAAACCTGATCCAGGTACATTCTCCCATCCTGCCGGGAAGTATTTTTTCTCATTTTACCGATTATCTGTTCCCAAAGTGGTTTATACATAATGCTTTTTCACCTTTTTCCACAAGTTATCCACCGCAATGTGAATAACTTAATAACTCAACTAAATTTTGACACCCAAAAATGTCGACTTTCTAAATCATTGTGATATAACAAATTATAAAATTAGAAAATTCCCGGTTTAAAAATTAGCTCAAAAATAGGAAAAATTCCTCTTTGCGAATAAAAGTTATCCACAACTTATTCAGAAGTATGTCAAGTTTACCCCATTCCACTGCAATATGCAAGCAAAATTTTACTGCAACTCATTGCAATTATTATGTAAAATATATATAATAATATAGAAAAATCTATAAGATATCTTTTAAGTAGGGATTTAAATGGAAAATAAATATACTTCCGAAAATATTCGGGCCCTCAAAGGTCTTGAGCCGGTAAGACTCAGGCCTGGTATGTATATAGGCTCCACAGGCCCTGCCGGACTGCATCATCTGGTATATGAGGTTGTGGACAACAGCATAGACGAAGCCATGGCAGGCTATTGCTCAAAGATAACCGTGGCCCTGGAGAACTACGATATTGTCCGGGTGGAGGACGACGGCCGAGGTATTCCTGTGGACATGCATCCCACAGAGGGTATAAGTGCCCTGGAGCTGGTTCTCACCAGGCTTCATGCCGGCGGAAAGTTCAACAAAGGGGCATACAAGGTGTCAGGCGGTCTCCACGGCGTAGGTGTAAGCTGTGTCAACGCCCTCTCCGACTGGATGGAGGCTACAGTCTCCCGGGACGGCCATGTGTTCCGCCAGAGGTACGAGAAAGGTATTCCTGTTACCCGGGTTGAGATAGTGGGGGACACCGAGGCCCACGGCACCATGATCCGCTGGAAGGCGGACCGGGGCATATTTGCCGAGACAACCCACTACGAATACGACATACTGCGGAAAAGGCTGTGCGAGCTGGCATTCCTCAACAGCGGCATCACCATCATCTTCAAGGATGAACGCCCCGAATCCCAGCAGGAGGAGACCCTCCGCTACGAAGGGGGTATAGTCCAGTATGTAAAGCAGATCAACAGCCAGGTCAACAGCAAGTTCTTCATCCCCGAGCAGCCGATCTTCATCACAGGGGAGAAAAACGATGTCATCACAGAGCTGGCTCTCCAGTACAATGACGCCTATGGCGAAAATATCAACACCTACGTCAACGATATCAACACCCGTGAGGGTGGAACCCACCTGGAGGGTTTTAAGAACGCCCTGACCTATGTTTTGAACAAATGGCTGGATAAGAACGAGAAGCTCAAGAAGAAATTGGAGAAGGAAGATAAAGAGGCAAGCCTTTCCGGCGAGGATGTCCGGACCGGTATCGTAGCTGTACTCTCCATGAAGGTTCCGGAGCCTCAGTTCGAGGGACAGACTAAGGAGAAGCTGGGAAACACCGAAGTGCGCACCATTGTGGATGCCCTGGTGAAGGATCAGCTTAACGCCTACTTCGAGCTCAACCCTGAGGTGGTGGAGAAGATCCTGGAGAAGGCTGTGAGCGAGGCAACAGCCCGCATCGCCGCCCGGAAGGCCAAGGACGCACTTCGCAAGAAGTCCTTCTCCGACAGCTTCGGACTTCCGGAAAAGCTTTCCGACTGCTCTTCCAAGGATCCGGAGCAGTGCGAAGTCTACATCGTGGAGGGAGACAGCGCCGGCGGCTCTGCCAAGAAGGGAAGGGACAGCCGCACCCAGGCTATCCTGCCGCTGTGGGGCAAGATGCTGAACGTAGAGAAGGTTAAGGCCGA
>JAFXTY010000075.1 GCA_017535435.1 Spirochaetia bacterium
ACCCGCTGGCAATCAAGAGACTTGAAGGTGCTATGAAACAGTCCAGAGAGTACGGACTCCTGGGCGACGACATCCTGGGAACAGGATTCAACTTCGACATCGAGATCAGACTTGGTGCAGGTGCATTCGTATGCGGCGAGGAGACAGCTCTTCTTCGGTCTATCGAAGGAAACAGAGGTATGCCTACTCCAAAGCCACCATTCCCAGCAGTAGAAGGTCTGTGGCACTGCCCGACAGTAATCAACAACGTTGAGACATATGCAAACGTTCCAGTAATCATCCTCAAGGGTGGTGAGTGGTTCAAGTCTATCGGAACAGAGAAGTCACCTGGAACAAAGGTATTCGCTCTTACCGGTAAGATCAACAACTCCGGTCTGGTAGAGGTTCCGATGGGAACAACACTCCGTGAGATCATCTATGATATCGGCGGTGGAATCAGAAACGGAAAGGCATTCAAGGCTGTTCAGACAGGTGGACCATCAGGTGGTGTAATCACAACCGAGAACCTGGACACAGGTATTGACTTCGATGCTCTTGCAAGAATCGGATCCATGATGGGTTCCGGTGGTATGATCGTAATGAGCGAGGAAGACTGTATCGTAGACGTAGTTAAGTTCTACATGACATTCTGTGTAGACGAGTCCTGCGGTAAGTGCTCACCTTGTAGAATCGGTACCAGAAAACTTCTGGACTACCTGACCAAGATCTCCAACGGAAACGGAACAATGGAAGACCTGGACAAGATGACAGAGATCGGTATGGCTATGAAGAAAGCTGCCCTCTGCGGTCTTGGACAGACAGCTGCAAACCCAGTCCTCTCAACAATGAGATACTTCAAGGACGAGTATATCCAGCACGTTCAGGATAAGAAGTGTGTTGCTGGTAAGTGTATCAACCTTATCAGATACGAGATCGATCCTAACAAGTGTATCGGATGTACACTCTGTTCAAAGAGATGTCCTGCAGGTGCAATCACCGGCGAGAAGAAGAGCGCACATAAGATTGACCAGTCTAAGTGCGTAAAGTGCGGTGAATGCTACAAGGGCTGTAAGTTCGGCGCTATTTCAAAAATCTGAGAGAGAAGGAGATAAGTCAGTGGAAACTGTAAAGATCAAAATTGACGGAATTCCGGTAGAAGTTGCAGCCGGAACAACAATATTGAATGCTGCAAAAAAAGCAGGAGTAAAAATTCCTACTCTCTGTGCTCACCCAGACCTTGAGCCATGGGGCGCTTGCGGTATTTGTGTAGTAAAGACAGAAAACCAGATGGGTGTTAGCCCAAGACTGGTTAGAGCTTGTACAACAAAGGTTATCGAGGGATTCAACTATATCACCCACGATCCAGAGCTCCAGAGCATCAGAAAGACTGTTGTCAACCTGATTCTCTCCAACCACCCACAGGAATGTCTTACCTGCGGTAGAAACCAGCAGTGCGAGCTCCAGAGACTGGCTGAGGAATTCTGCATCCGCGAGGTTGCATTCCCATCCAATGTAAGAAGAGTTCCAAAGGATAACTCAACACCATCCATCGTTCTGGACGCAACAAAGTGTATCCAGTGTGGACGCTGTGCACAGGTTTGCCAGCAGCTCCAGGGTGTATGGGCTCTCGAGTTCATCCACAGAGGAGAGAACACAAGAATCGCACCAGTTGCAGATTCTACTCTTAACGAGTCACCATGTATCAAGTGCGGTCAGTGTGCCGCTCACTGCCCAGTAGGCGCTATCTACGAGAACGACGAGACCGATAAGTTCTTCGCAGCTGTTAAGGATCCAGATCTGCACGTTGCAGTTCAGATGGCTCCAGCAGTTCGTGTTGCACTTGGCGAAGCATTCGGAATGGAGCCAGGCTCAATCGTAACCGGAAAGATCTACGCTGCACTCAGAAGACTTGGTGCAGATGCAGTCTTCGATACAAACTTCTCTGCAGACCTTACCATCATGGAAGAGGGAAGCGAGTTTGTTAAGAGACTCACAACAGGTGGCGTTCTTCCACAGCTTACATCCTGCTGCCCAGCATGGACAAACTACATGGAAGAGTACTATGCAGATATGATCCCTAATTTCTCAACTGCTAAGTCACCTATGATGATGCAGGGTGCTATCACAAAGACATATTATGCAGAGCAGAAGGGCATTGACCCTGCTAAGATTTACTCTGTAGCAATCATGCCTTGTACAGCAAAGAAGCACGAGATTGAGCGTGACGACAATATGCATGCTTCCGGCTATCCAGACGTTGACCTGGTTCTCACCACAAGAGAGCTTGGCAGAATGATCAAGATGGCTGGTATCGATTTCGAGAACCTGGCAGAAGAGAAGGCAGACAGCCCGATCGGAGCTTACACAGGAGCTGCAACAATCTTCGGTGTAACCGGTGGTGTAATGGAAGCTGCTATCAGAACTGCTTACAAGCTGGTGACCAACGAAGAGCTTACAGACGTGAACATCATGCCTGTACGTGGTATGGAAGGTGTTAAGGCTGCTGAAGTTGACATCAAGGGAACAAAGGTTAGAGTTGCTGTTGCACACGGTCTGGCTAATGTCAAGGCTGTACTGGACGAGGTACGGGCTCTGAGAGAGGCTGGAAAGCCACAGAAATACGACTTCATCGAGGTTATGGCTTGCCGTGGTGGTTGTATCGCCGGCGGTGGACAGCCTTATGGAACAGACGATGACCTGCGCGCTAAGAGAACTGCTGGTATCTACAAGGATGACGAGCAGTGCACACTGCGCCGTTCACACGAGAACCCAGAGATTATTGAGATCTACAAGAAGTATCTTGGTGCACCTCTCTCCGAGAAGTCACATCACCTGCTGCACACAACATACGAGAAGGTTAAGACCTACAAGGCACTGTAAACTATCCACAAGTTTATATCGGGCTCACCCTGAAAAGGGTGGGCCTTTTTTATTGTCTCCCAGCAATTAGGCACACCTGCTCGGTGGTCCCGCTCCCTTCGGGCCGGGGATACCGACAGGCATGCCTTTTGCTAGGAGTTATTAAACAATATTTCCCTTTTCAGGGCGAGTCCTCGGGGGAAGTGGAGGGGCTTTAGCCTTGACAAAAGCAACTTGTGATTGTTAGAGTTAGTTGAGGGTTAATTATGAAAAAAACAATTGTTATCTTATTATTATTTGTTTTGTCTTGCCCTATAATATTTGCTGACATTGATAATACAAATATTACTGTTATTGATACTGATTTAACAAAAAATATTACTTCAATAAAAATAATAAATTATATTACAGCTCCAGCAAACTTTATTGTATATGTTGAAAATGATAAAAGTGACTTTTCTGTTTTTTCTTCTATAGATCTTAATGGTTTTTCTGATGAAAAGAAAATCAAAATACCCAAAAATATTTATAAAAATTTTGGATATTATTGTTCTTTACCCCAAAATGATTTCAAAATTAATTATACGAGAAAAAACAATCTTCTTGTTATTAAATTATTCAATGTAGATGCTGATATTACCCAAGAGCAATTTCCAATTAATGGAAATGCATATGTATTTAAAGAAACATCCTCGGAAGATTATTTTGTGTTTATTAATAATTCAACTGAAATATTAAATTTTATGTTATCTTATTATAACAATGAATCATTTTCTTGGACTCCTATTGCAAATATTATCAATCTTGTACCCGGTGAAAATAGAAAAATAAATACAATAATTGATACCATGATTGAGGACTATGATTTTTTCTCGCTTGAAGAAACAAATGGATATGAGTTTAAACTGCAAACTTTTGAGAAACATGATGATATGTTTATAAATATTGTTTCTTCTGTCAAAGGTTTAGATAATAGATCTGTTAATAATCAAAATAAAAATGAAATAATTGTTGCTGATACACATTCATTTGAATTTAAGCATGAAATAAAAAATGTTAATAATGATTTTGTCCAAGCTAAAATTTGGGTAATAGATACCGGCAATCGATTGGCTCAAAATGAAAGTGGTTTTGGACAAATGATGTTTGGAGCCATAAAAAATGGTTTTATGGAAATCCAATATTCTGATAAAGAAGATGGTATTATTATGGGTCGAGGTAGTGATGGGAATTTATCACCTCTTGGATTCTCGTTTAAGATTATCTTTTTAGACGAAAAGAATGTTAGCATTGAATTTTATGATTTTACTCGTGGAACAGGAAATTATAAAACCAATAATATAGATAGAGACTTTTTCTCTGAGTTGGCACAATCATTATTCACAAATTTAGAACGATAAACTATTCTTTTAGTATTTTTGTTTCTGAATTCAAATAAAATAATCATTTATTGTTTTTTTGTTACAAAGTTAGTATATTTTTTGCAGGAGAAAAAAATGAAAAAACTAATTATTTTGTTTGTGTTGGCTGTTGTCTGTATCGGCTCTGTATGCGCTGCAGATGAATATAAGGATATGAAAGAAGCACCAGCACTTAATGTAGAAGGTGCATATATCATTGATCTTAAACCTTTTAGAAAAAAGATTGAGGATAATATTGCATTCCTTAATATGAGTGAATTAGAAGAAATAAAATTTGACATATATTTTGTTAACTATAATACTGGTGAGTGGGTTAAGAATCGTGAAAAAGGGCAAGTAAAGGGCTATAATGATAGAGATATAGTTGAACTTAACAAAACAGTAAAGATTAAAAAAGTTCCATTTATTGCAATTGTACCAGATCCAGCAGGTGATTATGATTATAAAATCTATCCCAAATCACATGATGTTTATATTGAAATAGAAGAAGAATGATGAAAAAATCTCTTTTTTTTCTATTTCTAATTTTTTTATATTCTTCTGTTTACGCTGAACCCTTAAAAATAAATATGGTTTCTGTTCCTGACCAAAAGTATAAAATACTTACTACAGAAGTCACACAGGAGTTATATGAATCTGTTATGGGAGAAAACCCAAGTTATTTCAAAGGGAATAATTTACCTGTAGAAAATGTAAGTTGGTATGATGCTATCTATTTTTGTAATAAATTGAGTGAAATGCAAGGGTTGGATCCTGTATACTCATCTAATGGTCGTACAAAAATAAAAAACTGGAATTATAAACCTCATATGGGTGAGAAAATTAAAGGTGGTATTGAGGCTGATACATCAAAAAATGGCTTTAGATTACCAACTTTATATGAATGGTCTTATTGTGCGATTGGTGGGCAGTTGGAAATGGGATATTTATATAGTGGTAGTTCAAATTTGGATGAAATTGCCTGGACTTCTCAGAATAGTGATAAAAAAACACATGACGTAGCAGTTAAAAAACCTAATGGTTATGGTTTGTTTGATATGAATGGGAATGTTTTTGAGTGGTGTTATGAACTGGGACGAAATGTTGTTGGGGCAAATAGTTTTTTAAATATGTCGGGTGAGAAAATATATTGTGGTGGTTCATATAAAAGCAAAGAAGAGGATTGTGTTATTGACTTTCTTGATGGTGGATATTTTGGTATAATTAGTAAGTTTTATCGAAGAGAACCTGTTTACTATAATAAAACAATAGGTTTTAGAATCGTAGCAAAGAACTAATTGACACTCAACTGTTTTTTAAGCCAGTCACACATGTGGCTGGCTTTTTTATTTCCGATCACACCACATTCGATAACAGGGGCTTAATAAAAAAACGATATAAATTAAAAACAATGATATATATAACCCCGGCAAAAGACACCCCTGGCGGTATCCCCGGCCTGAAGGGAGCGGGACCACCGAGCAGGGTGTGTTTTGCCAGGGTAGGAAAATATAACAATATTTTTATTGCTTAATTATTATAATTTTATTATATTCCCAGTAGGAGAAAAAAATGAAAAGACTTATTACAGTATTAGTTTTAGTATTAGTTTGCACAGGATTTGTTTGTGCTCAGGGATTCACAGGAGAAAAGGCTGCTAAGGGGGGCTTCTCAGATGGCACAAATACTTCTTCAGCAATAACACCAGTTTCAAAAGCTCTTAAGATGAGAGATGACACACACGCTGTACTCAAGGGAAATATTGTTAAGCAGGTTGGTCACGAGAAGTATCTGTTCAAGGATGCAACAGGCGAAATCATTGTAGAAATTGACGACGATGACTGGGGCGGAGTTACTGTAGGACCACAGGACACAGTTGAGCTTATTGGCGAAATTGACAAAGACATCAACAAGATTGAATTTGATGTAGACATTGTCAAGAAAGTCAACTAAGTCTTTCTAGCTTTCAATTACAAAAGCGGAGGTTGTTCCTCCGCTTTTTTTATATTATAATCTCTGTAGGAGAAAACTATGGCTGACGAGGAACTTAAAAAAGCAATCGGATTTGCTGCTGCCGACGCAATGGTGAAAAGCGGCATGAAACTTGGTCTTGGTACCGGTAGTACTGCAAAATGGGCTATCCGCCGCATCGGGCAGCTTCTTAAGGAAGGCAAGATCACTGATATAATCGCTGTTGTCACCAGCTCTCAGAGCGAGATTGAGTGCCAGAATGCAGGTATTCCCATGGTGACCCTGAACGACCCTAAGATTGACGGTCACCTGGATCTGACTATCGATGGCGCCGATGAGATTGACCCGGACTATAACCTGGTGAAGGGTGGTGGCGGTGCGCTCCTTCAGGAGAAGATTGCAGGTTATGCATCAGACCATTACGCAGTTCTTGCAGCAGGCGACAAGCTGGTCAAGGGAATCGGACCTGGTTTCAAGGTGCCTGTTGAGGTTGTACGGGAGGCCCGTGTAACCGCTTCAAAGGCTATGGAGGCTCTGGGGGCAGTTCCTGAAGTAAGAATGGCTGTAAAGAAGATGGGGCCTGTCATCACAGACAATGGCAACATACTTATAGATCTGCATTTTGACAAGCCGATTAACCCGCCGGAGATGGAGCAGAAGATCAATATGATTCCAGGAGTGGTGGAGACAGGTCTTTTCACCAAGCTTAAGAAGCTTGATGCCTTTATCGGATATGAGGACGGCACTGTAAAGCACATCAAGGTGCGCTGATTATTTAACCAGCTGCTCTTCAAGCAATGCGTAAACCTCAGGACATGCAGTCTTGAGGTTTATTATTTTAAGATTCTTGTCGCAGCAGGCTAATGTTGTGGAGCCTGTTGCCAGGAGAGCTCCGTCAGACTTTCTTTTGACTGTGTAGGAGAGTGTGAACTTTATAAGACCAAGCTCTGTTATCTTGGCATCCACCAGTACAGTATCCCCGTACTTTGCGCCAGACTTATAGTTTACATCAAGCTTGATCAGAGGGGTCATGAATCCTTCCTGCTCGATTCTGCTGTAGGGGTAGCCCAGCTGCTCCATGAAATCGGTGCGGCAGGCCTCGAACCAGACAGGGTAGACGGCATGGTGCACAACTCCCATCTGGTCTGTCTCGGCATATCTTACTTTAAGCTCTGTACTTTTTATCTCCATAAAAGGCTCCCCATAGTTGCTTTTTTCCAGTATACCATTTATTTTAGAAATATGGAAACCCTGATGAAATATGTGCGTGTGATTGTCAAGTTCTTCCTTTCTCTTTTGACATTGGTCCTGTTTTTCCTCTTCGGCTGTATCTTCTTCATCCTTCCGGCAAAAAACAGCGCTCAGAAACGCCGTCAGCTTATGGTGGTTGCCACCTGGGGCTGCAAGGCTATGCTCCGGATTCTCAATGTCAAGGTTATCATCAAGAATAAGGAATTCTTTGAATCTCAGAAGAGCTGGTATATCATGGGAAATCACATGTCCTATATCGATATCCTAATGCTGCTGGCCAATTTCCATACACTGTTCATCACATCCAAGGAGATGGGAGCAAAGCCTATCCTGGGACAGATATGCTTTTTCGGAGGTTCCTTCTTTGTGGAACGGCGTAAGATTTCTACATTGGGCGAGGAGATTCCCCGTATTGCCAATACTCTGCGGGAAGGATTGAATATCACCCTGTTCCCGGAGGGACGCTGTTCCGATGGAAAAGGGCTGTTGCCTTTCCGTTCTGCCCTTATTGAGGCTGCAGTGGATTCTGGTGTAAATGTACTTCCTCTCTGCATCATGTATACAGAAATAAGCGGCCGCCCTGTAAAGGCAGAAGACTTTATGACTATCGGCTATTTCAATGGACTGCCGTTCCCAAGCCAGTTCAAGAAGATGCTGATGCAGAAGAGTCTGACCGCCGAGATCGAGCTTCTGGAGCCTGTTATTACAGAAGGGAAGGACCGGAAGGAAATCAAGCGTGAAATCTTCGAGAAAATGAACAATAGTTACAATTCCTATCTCTCGGGAAGAATTTAAATAAAATCCTCTGGGTTCATTTATTATTTTTATTATTTTAATTTATTTATATTATATTTGTTTCTATTTTTCTATTGTACTTTTTGATAGTTTTTGTTATTCTTTTCACTAAAATAAAAGAGGGGGTTGTCATGTCAAAGAAAATGATTACTGTTGACGGAAACTATGCTGCAGCACATATCGCATATATGTTCAGTGAAGTTGCCGCAATTTACCCTATTACTCCTTCATCTCCGATGGCTGAGTATGTTGATGAATGGTCTGCCAACGGCAGAAAAAACCTTTTCGGCGAACAGGTCAAAGTTATAGAGATGCAGTCCGAGGGTGGTGCCTCCGGTGCTGTTCATGGATCTCTTCAGGCTGGCGCCCTGACCACCACATTCACCGCATCCCAGGGTCTCCTTCTTATGATTCCTAATATGTATAAAATAGCAGGCGAGCTGCTTCCTGGCGTTTTCCATGTCACAGCCCGCTCTCTGGCAGCCCAGGCCCTCTCTATATTCGGAGATCATTCCGACGTAATGGCTACCCGTGCTACAGGCTTTGCAATGCTGGCCACCAGCTCTGTGCAGGAGGTCATGGACCTGGCTCCTGTTGCCCATCTTTCCGCCATCAAGGGAAGTATTCCCTTCCTCCATTTCTTCGATGGTTTCAGGACATCCCACGAGATCCAGAAGATAGAGGAGATGAATATGGAGGACCTGCGTCCTCTGCTTGATATGGAAGCTCTCCAGCATTACCGGGAAAAGTCTCTTAACCCAGAGCATCCTGTTACCCGGGGTACTGCCCAGAACCCTGATATCTACTTCCAGACAAGGGAAGCACAGAATAAATACTATGAGGCAATTCCAGACATTGTTGCCGGCTATATGAAGAAGATCAGCAAGATCACCGGCCGCTCTTATGCCCCATTCTGCTACTATGGCGATCCTGAGGCAAAGGATATCATCATTGCTATGGGCTCTGTCTCTGATGTTGTAAAGACAGCTGTGGACAAGCTTAACGCTGATGGAAAGAAGACCGGTCTTATAACAGTGCACCTGTACCGGCCATTCTCTGTAAAATATCTTATGGCAGTCTGCCCGAAGAGCGTAAAGCGCATCTGCGTGCTGGACCGGACCAAGGAGCCAGGGGCCAACGGCGATCCTCTTTACCTGGATGTAGTAGAGGCTTTCAAGGATTCCGATATCAAGCCTCTTATCATTGGCGGCCGCTACGGCCTTTCTTCCAAGGATACCACACCATCCCATATTCTCTCTGTGTTCCAGAACCTGGAATCCAAGAAGCCTAAGAATCAGTTCACAATCGGTATTGTTGATGATGTGACTGGCCGCTCACTGCCGCTTCTGCCAGAGGTTTCCATGCTTCCTGCCGGAACTTTCGAGGCTAAGTTCTATGGTCTTGGTGCAGACGGAACAGTAGGAGCAAACAAAAACTCCATCAAGATCATTGGTGAGAACACAGACAAATACTGCCAGGCCTACTTCGACTACGACAGCAAGAAGTCCGGCGGTTACACATGTTCACACCTCCGGTTCGGAGATCTTCCTATCGCAGCACCATACCTGGTGAATACTCCGGACTTTGTGGCAGTCCATGTTCCTTCTTATCTTGAGAAATATGACTGTCTGCGGGGTCTTAAGAAGGGCGGAACATTCCTTTACAACTCCATCTGGGATCCAGAGGAGACAAAGAAGCATCTTCCTGACAATGTTAAGAGATATCTGGCAGAGAATGACATCAACATGTATATCATCGATGCCACCAAGATTGCTCAGAATATCGGACTTGGCAACAGGACCAACACTATACTCCAGTCTGCATTCTTCAAGATTTCTCAGGTTATTCCTTATGACCTGGCTGTGGAGCAGATGAAGCTGTTCATCAAGAAGTCCTACGGAAAGAAGGGTGAGAACATTGTAAGCATGAACTACGCCGCAGTTGATGCCGGCGCAGATGTAATAAAGCTTGAGATTCCGGAGGAATGGAAGAGTATTGTAATTGAGCAGAAGGAAGATAAGCGCAACATTCCTGAATTCATAAAGAAAGTTGTGGAGCCTATGCTTTCCCAGAAAGGCAATGACCTTCCGGTAAGTGCATTCAATGGTTATGAGGACGGAACATTCCCATCAGGAACCACCGAATACGAGAAGCGGGGTATTGCAGTCAATGTGCCCCACTGGAACCCTGTGAAGTGTATCCAGTGCAACAGCTGTTCCACTGTATGTCCTCATGCAGCAATCCGTCCTGTTGTTATGGACGAGAAGGAAATGAATGGTGCACCTCTCGGTATGATCACCACAGCAATCAAGACTCCTAAGCCATTTGCGGGCATGGGCTACCGCATGCAGATATCAGTCCTGGACTGTACTGGTTGCGGAAACTGTGTGGATGTATGTCCTGCAAAGGATAAAGCTCTGGTGATGAAGCCTCTTGATACTCAGAAGGCAGAGATTGCCAACTGGAATTATGCAATGAAGAAGGTTGCCCCAAAGGATGACCTTATAGAGAAGTTTGCCAGCATCCGGAACAGCCAGTTCGCACAGCCTCTCTTCCAGTTCTCCGGTGCCTGCGCCGGCTGCGGAGAGACTCCATATATCAAGCTTCTTACCCAGCTTTTCGGCGAGGAGATGATGGTTGCCACTGCCACAGGCTGTTCCTCCATCTACGGAGCTTCTGCTCCTGCAACACCATACTGCAAGAGCTGCAAGAACGGCTTCGGCCCTGCCTGGGCAAACTCCCTTTTCGAAGATAACGCTGAATATGGCCTTGGAATGGCAATTGCAACCCGCAAGATGCGGGACCGCCTTGAGTCAATAATGAAAGAGGCTATCAACAATGGAGACTGCCCGCCAGATTTAAGCCAGCTTTTCCTGGACTGGATTGACAACAGGGAAAGCACCTATTTAAGCCGCAAGGCAGGGGAGAAGATTGTAGAAAAGATTGAGAGCGGAGATATAACCGGTTCTATTGGAAAAATTATTCTTGAGCTTAAGAACTATCTGGCCAAGAAGTCCCAGTGGATTATCGGAGGCGACGGCTGGGCCTACGATATCGGCTTCGGCGGCCTTGACCATGTTCTTGCTTCCGGCGAGAACGTAAATGTTCTGGTTCTTGACACCGAGGTTTACTCCAACACAGGTGGCCAGTCCAGCAAGGCAACTCCGGCCGGCGCTGTAGCCAAGTTTGCCACATCTGGAAAGAAGATAAGAAAGAAGGATCTGGGGATGATTGCCAAGTCCTACGGCTATGTCTATGTTGCCCAGGTTGCCCTTGGAGCCAGCCAGGACCAGTTCTTCCGGGCTGTAAAAGAGGCTGAGGCCTACAATGGTCCTTCTCTTATAATCTGCTATGCCCCATGTATCAACCATGGACTCAAAGTTGGTATGGCTCATTCGATCCAGGAGGAGAAGAAGGCTGTGGAATGCGGTTATTGGCATCTGTGGCGCTTCAACCCGATTCTTGAGGATATGGGACAGAACGGCTTCATATTGGACAGCAAAGAGCCTGATTGGAATAAGTTCCAGGACTTCCTGAGGGGCGAAGTACGCTTTGATGCACTGACTAAGACCTTCCCGGAAGAGGCAAGGATCCTGTTTGAAGTGACTCAGCAGAACGCTGAGTGGCGGTATAACCAGTATAGAAAACTGGCAAAAATAGGCGATAAGGCTTATTAACCTTCTATTTTTAGTATTAATTTCTCAAATTCCTTGATTAAACCTCCTATATACGGTAGTATTAATCAAGGATGGGTTATATGAAATTAGAAATTAACGAAGGTTTGAGTTTTGATGATGTTCTGCTGATTCCTGGTTATACTGACATTGCTCCTGGCGAAGCTGATGTCACTTCCCGGCTTATCGGCAATATATATGTGAATGTTCCAATCATGTCCGCCGCCATGGACACTGTAACCGATGCCCGCATGGCTATTGCCCTGGCTCTTGAGGGTGGAGTCGGTGTCATCCACCGTAACTTCAAGCCCCATCAGCAGGCCGAAGAGGTTGAGAAAGTCAAAAGATACCTCAACTGGGTCATCAAGAATCCTGGAGTTATCGACCAGAATGCAACTCTTGCAGATCTCCGCAATCTTATGGTTGCAAACAATGCTTCCGGTATTCCTGTTGTAAACAGAAACAAGCGGCTCTGCGGTATCGTGACCTCCAGAGACCTCCGTTTCTGCACCGACGACCGGGTTCTTATCAAAGATATCATGACCAAGAAGGTTATCTACGAGAAGGGAACTCCTTCTGTTGAGTCTGCCCAGAAGAAATTTGACACATATAAGATTGAGAAGCTGCCTGTAATTGACGACAAACACAGGGTTATCGGACTTCTTACATATAAGGATATGGATAAGAAGCGCCGTCATCCAAATGCAGCTCTTGATGGCACCGGAAGACTTCTGGTAGGTGCCGCAATCTCTCCTAAGGACTATGACCAGCGGATTCCTCTTCTTATGGAGAGCAATGTGGACTTTGTCATCATGGATACAGCAACAGGTGACACTAAAGAATCTGCCGCCGCAATCCGGGATATCAAGAAGAAATATAATATTCTTGTGATGGGCGGAAACACAGTTACCGCAGAAGCTACAAAGCGTCTTATCGACGCTGGCGCCGATGCGGTGAAGATCGGTATAGGCCCAGGTTCAATCTGTACCACCAGAATCATATCAGGCTGTGGTATGCCTCAGTTCTCTGCTGTCCTTGATTGTGCCGAGGAAGCTAAAAAATATAATATCCCTGTAATCGCAGATGGCGGTATCAAATATTCAGGCGATATTGTCAAGGCTCTTGCAGCCGGCGCCAGCGCTGTTATGATAGGTAACCTGTTTGCCGGACTTAAAGAGGCTCCAGGTAGAGAGATCATCTACGAAGGACGTATCTTCAAGGAGTACAGAGGCATGGGTTCCTTGAGCGCAATCGGTGCAGGAAGCGGTGACCGTTACTGCATGAAGCCGGGCGAGGATCCGGTTCCGGAGGGAATCGAAGGAAGAGTCGCATTCAAGGGCGAGCTCAAGCCTTATCTGCACCAGCTTGTCACCGGTATCAAGAAAGGTATGGCATACTGCGGCTGCCACACAATAGACGAGCTCAAGAAGTACCGCAAGTTTGTGAAGATTACAGGGGCAGGACTTAAAGAGAGCCATGTCCACGACATCTCCATAACTCACGAGGCACCTAATTACAGCAAGTAAGATGTCTTATAATTTTGACACTGTTGTAGACAGGCGCTCAACCGGTTCTGTCAAATTTGACATCAGACATGATCTGCTGCCCCTTTGGGTGGCAGACATGGATTTTCCTCTCCCTGATGAAATTCTCTCTGTAATAAAGAAAAGGGTAGACCACGGTATCTTCGGCTACACCATGACCGGACCATCCTACTGGAAGGCTCTGGACAGCTGGTGTTCCAGGGAATACGGCTATAATGTAAAGCCATCGGAGTGGGTGACAGTGCCTGGTGTAGTCTATAGCCTGTCTATTGCCATAAGAGCAGTCACAGAGCCTTCTGATGCTGTTTTGATTGAGCAGCCGGTCTATTATCCGTTCAGTCAGGTTGTAAAGGATAACGGGCGCAATCTTATAGTTGCTCCTCTCTGCTTTAACAAAGGCAGATATACCCGCGATCTTTATGCGTTTGAGAAGGCAATCCGGGAGAACAATGTCAAAGCGTTTATTCTTTGCAGCCCACATAATCCGGTGGGACGTGTGTGGAGCGGGGATGAGCTCCTGTTAGTGGCCGAAATATGCCGGCGCTATGGCGTGACTGTGATTGCAGACGAGATTCACTGTGACTTCATCAGGCCTGGAATAAAGTTCACATCCTTTGCAACCCTTTGTGATGAATATAAGGAGAAGTTAATTCTCTGCACAGCTCCAAGCAAGACCTTCAACCTGGCAGGGCTCCAGGTCTCAAACATATGGATTCCGAATCCAGAGATCAGAGAAAAGTTTAAGAAAGAAAACCGGGCCAACGGCTACAACGAGATCAACACCCTTGGAATGACTGCGGCAGAGACCTGTTATACTTTTGGAAAGCCCTGGCTCACAGAACTTAAAGCATATCTTGAGGGTAATATTGCTTATGTCCGTTCTTTCCTTTCCGAGAATATGCCGAAAGTAAATCTTGTGGAGTCAGAGGGTACATATCTGCTCTGGCTGGATTTCCATGGCACAGGGCTTTCAAATGAGGAGATGAAGGACAAGGTAGAGAATAAAGCCAAGCTGTGGCTTGACCATGGCGATATGTTCGGACAGGGGGGGCAGCTTTTCGAGAGAATAAATATAGCCTGTCCCCGGAGCACCCTGGAACAGGCTATGAAACAGCTTTATGAGGCTTTTAAATAATCACTCTTTGACTTTGCCGTACTGATCGAACAATGGCAACTTGTGGAGTGCTGTGATATCGGGCCTATCCATAGCATCTCCCTCTGCCAAGACAGCCATCTTTCCTACGATATTGCCGCCAGCTTTCTTCACCAGCTCCTCCATGGCCTTCAGTGAGCTTCCGGTGCTTATCACGTCATCCACAATCAGGACCCGTTTACCTTTAACTTTGTCCACCTCGGTCTGGCCTAAATAGAGGTGCTGCTTGCCGGCAGTGGTTATAGAGGCAACTTCCACTTCCACAATGTTCTTCATATACATTTTCTTGGCTTTCCGGGCAATCACATAGTCATTCATCCCTGCCAGCTTTGCCATCTCATAGGCCAGCGGAATGCTCTTTGCCTCGGCAGTGAATATGATATCGAAATCAGGTGCTCTGTCCAGCAGTTTTGCTGCTGATGCCTGGGTTATCTCCACATCGCCGAACATTATGAATGCCGCAATGCATGTGGTCTCATTTATAGGAAACAGCTCCAGGTCCCGTCTTACACCTGCAATCTCCATTGTATAGTACATAGTTCCCTCCTGAACACTCTGATTGTACTGTAGAAAAGCCCAGTTTGCAACTGCTTAGCCCAGAATTTTCTTCAAATCTTCCTCCGGAGTACTTATAAGACCGATGTTATAGTTCTCTATCAGAACCTTGAGTACATTGGGGGATATGAATGCAGGAAGGGATGGTCCAAGCAGAATATTCCTTATGCCAAGATGAAGCAGAGTAAGAAGGATACATACAGCTTTCTGCTCATACCAGGAGAGTACCATGGAGAGGGGCAGACTGTTTACTGTGCAGCCGAAAGCCTTGGAGAGGGCAACTGCCACCTGAATTGCGCTGTAGGCATCGTTGCACTGTCCCATATCCAGAATTCTAGGAATTCCACCGATGTTCCCCAGGTCAAGGTCGTTGAATCTGAATTTGCCACAGGCCAGTGTAAGTATAATTGTATCTGCTGGTGTCTTCTTGACAAACTCTGTGTAGTAGTTGCGTCCAGCTTTTGCTCCATCGCAGCCTCCTACCAGGAAGAAATGCTTTATAGCACCGCTCTTTACCCCTTCAATGACTTTGTCTGCAACAGAAAGAACTGTATTCCTTGCAAATCCTGTCATTACGCTCTTGCCGCCGTTAATTCCAGTGAACTGTGTATCTTCTTTGTATCCTCCCAGTTCCATAGCTTTCTGGATTACCGGGGTAAAATCCTTGTCCTCGCCAATATGAACAATATCTGGATAGGATACCAGTTCTGTTGTGAACACCCGGTCTGCATAGCTTGGCCGTGGAGGCATAAGACAGTTGGTGGTAAAGAGGATTGGGGCAGGAACATTTGCAAATTCCTTCTGCTGGTTCTGCCAAGCTGTTCCAAAGTTTCCTTTAAGGTGGGTATACTTTTTAAGTTCTGGATATCCGTGGGCAGGAAGCATCTCCCCATGGGTATAGATATTGATGCCTTTATCTTTTGTCTGCTCCAGAAGCTGCCTGAGGTCGTAGAGGTCATGGCCTGTAATAATGATAAATGGTCCTTTCTCCACCTTGAGTTTAACTTCTGTTGGAACAGGATGACCATAAGTCTCTGTGTTAGCCTTGTCCAGAAGAGCCATGCAGCTTAAGTTTTTTTCGCCTACTTCAAGAACAGCTGGAAGCAGTTCTGCAAGACCATAGGAATTGCTGCCTATGTCAGCCAGGGCCTGTAGGAAGAATGCTTCTACCGTCTTGTCATGGTATCCAAGTACAGAAGCATGGTATGCGTAGGCAGCCATGCCCCGTATACCGAACAGAATTAGGGATTTCAGAGATCTGATATCCTCCTGGGCATTCCATACTTCATTCATGTCATATGCAGTGAACTGGATTCCAGCTTTCAGAGCTTCTGCCTCAATCTTTGCATTCAAAGCTGCTATAGTATTGTTGTTGAAGTTGACATTTGTCACTGTTGTGAACAACCCGCTTATAATCAGTTTATAAAGTTCTGATGAGATTTTCTCCGGATTTTTTTTTGCAGCAGTTCCTATTCCCACCAAAGTGCCGGTAAGTCTGTCCTGTGCAGCTGCAGTATCAGACTTTTTCCCGCATACCCCAGCCATTCCTGTGCAGCCTTTGCACATAGCTGTCTGTTCACACTGAAAACAAAACATTCTAGTATCCATTTTCATCTCCTTTTTATTCAAGTATTTTTCCATCTCTGGAAATTGTCACAACATGCCATGGAATGAACTTGCCGCTTGTCTTAATTGCATTTTCTGCTGCCCTTTGAAGACCGCCGCAACAGGGTACCTCCATGCGGACTATAACAACTTCCCTTATATTGTTTTCTGCAAGTATTGCAGTAAGTTTTTCTGAATAATCAATACCATCCAGCTTCGGGCATCCGATGATTGTGATTTTACCTTTCATAAATTCTTCATGAATATTTGCATATGCATAAGCTGTGCAGTCAGCAGCAACCAACAGCTTTGAACCGTCAAAGAAGGGGGCATTCACCGGCACCAACTTTATCTGGCAGGGCCACTGCTCAAGCCGTGATACATATTGGGGCGCTTCCCGTTCCTCAAAAGTTATGGCGCCGGTGGGGCAGCCCGGCAGGCAGTCACCCATGCCGTCGCAGAAGTTCTCCCGCACCAGCTTTGCTTTCCCATCAATTATTTCAATGGCTCCCTCATGGCAAGCATTGGCACAGATGCCGCATCCATTGCATTTATTCTCATCTATTCTGATTATCTTCCGTTTCATTTTCTTGACCTCATCACCTTTTTACTATATGATGAATAAAAAATATGTTGAATTTTCAACAAATAGTGTTTTTTTATGAAATTTTTCTGTAATTATCTACATGAATCCCCTCTTTTTGCCGGTATCAGTAAAAACTGTATTCCTGCCATGTTGGGATGTCTGGGGGCCAGGACCCTGGAATGTAAAAAAGGCAGTGCTATCATCTCAATAGGGGACAGAGCCGAAAATCTGGGTGTGGTGCTGAATGGAAAGATTCAGATGGTCAATCTTGATTATTACGGCAACAGGAGCATAGTGGCAGAGATGGAAAGCTCCCAAGTCTTCGGCGAGGTTTTTGCCTGTTCTGATATTGCTGTGATGCCTGTGGATATTGTAGCCTCTGAAGACTCTTCTGTCCTGCTTTTGAATGCCAGACGGATTACTCAGGTTTGTACCAATGCCTGCACGTTCCATCGGCAAATTATTTTTAACCTGCTTAAGATTGTTGCAGCTAAAGGGCTTATGTTCGGACAGAAAATAAATGTGGTCTCAAAGCGGACTACACGGGAAAAGCTTTTGACATATTTAGGAACTGTAGCTGAACAGGCAGGAGATGATACATTTACTATTCCTTATAACAGGCAGGAGCTGGCTGATTACCTTGAGGTGGACAGGAGTGGCCTTTCGTCTGAAATCGGCAAGATGTGCAAAGAGGGCATAATCAGATGCCACAGGAGTAATTTTACTTTATTACATAAGCAGCCAGACTGCCGCTGAGGTTATTATGGAACCCGCCGCTATGAACAGGCATGGCTTGGCTATGAACAGTGTATTTTTGAACAGATTTGTGTTGAAGTATCGGTTTGTAACCACATTGCACACATGCACCGGGGATATGAGCTGGCCTATCTGACCAAAGCCATACCCGATAATCACCATTATAAGTATGCTTTTCAGGCTTGGATCCGGCCCCAGGAGCGAGAATATAATAGGAAAGCTGGTTCCTACAAAGCCCAGTGCTATTCCTGTTGCCATACCGCTGATAAGGGGCAGGAGAGCAAAGAAGAGGACACTGGGTATTCCGGCCTGGCTCAGCTCCATCCGCATCTTATCCATCATAAACGATCCATCGGAAAGAGGTTGCCCTATAAAGCCGCTGTAAATGGTGATCACTGCAATAACACATATCATGCGCCATGCATTCTTTGCCGTCAGCAGATGTTTCCAGCTTTGTGCAGAAAGTGGTTTCCACAGCTGGGCAACGCCCATGGCGATAAGAATGCTGATGATAAGCGGAAGATACTTGGATACAGCTTTAAGACCGGGGAACAGCCAGGATAGCAGCCCAGATCCGAAGATAATAATGAATATTGGAAGAAGATACCGTATCACAGGAGGTTTTGTTCCAGATACCATCTGACTCTTCGGCAGGTCCAAACCCCGGAGGATGCAGATATAGCCGGCCAGGATATGGATAAAGGACAGAGGCAGGTTTGCCAAAGTCATCTGCCATATCTCAAGGCCTGTGATCTGCAGTGCCATTATTACACCGGCGTAAAGGGGAAACCAGTATTCCCACATGTGCCGGAACCAGTAATTGATTCTGGTCTTTGTATCATTGGAAAGTCTATGTTCTGAATCGCAGGCATCAACCAATGGGGCCGAGAACAGTGCACCTCCCGGCATGGGGATAAAACCTATCAGGGCTGTAACAGAGACCAGCAGTGTCTTGCCCGAGAATCTGGCTTTGAGCCCTTCGGTCATGGCAGCCATGATATTGTTCTCCTTTATCTGGTTGCTCATGGTTATCATAAGGAAAATAAGCAGAAACAGCATGCAGGAATCAAAGTTCCATATCCTGAATGCAGCTATCTTTAAAGTCTCCATTATAGTACGTCTTGACAGGATGGACAGGAGGAACGAACCGGCAAGGATAGATACTGCCAGGTTCTTTATAAAGAGGTCTGCTATAAGAATGGCGCCCAAGGATATGAAAATAACAGCAATGACAGGAATGTTCCACAGCATATAATCAGTTTATCATTTAACAAATAGAAAAAGGCTATGTCACAACAAACAGTTGATAAATAGCCATTTTTATAGGGGAGTATCAGAACTCCCCTACAAACTGTTATTTGCAGTTATCTATACTCATTTGGAATTTCGATATGAAGTGTCTCACACAATAACTTCACA
>JAFXTY010000007.1 GCA_017535435.1 Spirochaetia bacterium
AGGTTGGTATGGAGATTGCCCGGAAGATGGGCGAGGATCCACGGGTAGTGAACGCCATCGGAGCTCACCACAATGATATCGAGCCTACAACTCTGGAAGCCATAATCGTGCAGATTGCAGATGCAATTTCTGCCGCACGGCCTGGCGCCCGGAAAGAGACTATCGACAACTATATCAAGCGGCTTGAGAACCTGGAGAATGTTGCACTCCAGTTCGAGGGCATTGAAAAAGCATATGCAATCCAGGCAGGCCGTGAGCTGCGTATCCTGGTGAACAGCGACCAGATCAACGACGAGAAGGCTGCGGAGCTGTGCCGCCAGATCACCAAGAAGATCGAGACAGACCTGCGCTATCCTGGAAGAATCAGGGTTACAATAATCCGCGAGACCCGGATAGTGGAATATGCCCGCTGATACAATCAACATCCTGTTCCTTGGAGACATAATAGGTCAGCCTGGGAACAGGGCTGTTTTCTTTAATCTTAAGAACCTCATAAAAAAATACAATGCAGACTTCACTGTGGTGAACGGCGAGAACTCGGCCGAAGGCTTCGGCATTCTCCCTGCCGCGGCAGACCAGATGTTCCAGGGTGGTGCTGATGTCATAACTACCGGCAACCACGTTTGGCAGAAGGCCGAGATCTATCCATATCTGGATGAGAAGGAGACTATACTGCGTCCTGCCAATTTCCCTGCAGGAGTACCGGGACACGGAAGCTGTGTTGTGGAAAAGCATGGGGCCAAGCTGGCTGTCATGAACCTGCAGGGAAGGGAGAACATGAGCACCATAGATTGTCCTTTCCGGTGCGGCAGGGAGCTGGCAAAAAAGCTTAAGAAGGATACCCCTCTTATCCTGGTGGATTTTCATGCCGAATCAAGCTCAGAGAAAGAGGCTCTTGCCTGCTGGCTGGATGGCCAGGTCAGTGCTGTGGTAGGAACTCACACCCATGTGCAGACAGCTGATGAGCGGATACTTAAGGGGGGCACAGCATACATAACAGATGTTGGAATGACTGGTCCCGAAGACTCTGTAATTGGAACAATAAAAGAGATTTCCATAGAGCGCTCTCTTACTCAGATGCCCCTGAAGATGGAGATTGCGGATCTGCCTGTCACATTCTGCGGCGTGTTGATCAAGGCCGATGCCCAGAGCGGCAAGGCTCTTTCCATAGTACGCCTTGCAGAGCCAGTCTGAAGAGTATGAAAAAGGTACCGCTCCTTACCCTTCTTAAAAAAAACTATCCCCAATATTCAAACGATAAACTCTATTCCCATATTCTATGCGGTGAAGTCATAGTGGACGGGGGAACGATAAAAAATCCCAAGGAGCTTTTCCCTGAGGATACTCCGGTGGTGCTGACTGACAGAAAGTTTGTATCCAGGGGCGGGTTCAAACTTGAGAAGGCGCTTGAGTATTGGGGTATTGATGTGAAAGGCAAAGTTGTGCTGGATGCAGGAAGCTCCACCGGGGGGTTTACCGACTGCCTGCTGCAGCATGGGGCATCCTGTGTCCACGCAGTGGACTCCGGGTCCAACCAGCTGGACTTTAAACTGCGCCAGAATCCGGCGGTGCTGGTCAGGGAAAAAACCAACATAATGGATGTAGCCCCGGGGGATCTGGAACCCAAGCCAGACCTGGCGGTCTGCGATCTTTCCTTCCGTTCCATAGTCCATGCTGCTTCCCATATTTTGGCCCTGACCAGGGAAAAAAAGCTTATAGCCTTGGTCAAACCTCAGTTCGAGGAACGGGGGCTGGTGCCTGGTTTCGACGGTGTTATACGGAAGGAGGAGGATGTCCGCCGGGTTCTGGCCGAGACTGCCCGCCTTCTGGCCGAAGACAGCTCTTACATAGCCGATATGATAGAGTCCCCCATAAAGGGCACCAAGGGAAACCGGGAATTTCTGTGCATAATCACTGATTCTATTCAATAAGGGCCGGTATCTGCATCAGGCTTTTCACTACTGGGCGTCCTGTGGCCTTAAGCTTTTCCTCGCACTGATGTCCTCCGGAGAATAGTATGCAGTCGGCCCCGATGGCGGCGGCAGTCTCGGCGTCGTGTGCAGTATCTCCGATCATAAGCATCTTTTCCTTGGAAAAACTTTCACTTTTTGTATATTCCACAGCCCAGCTTATTTTGGAGCCTCCCTGAAGATCTTTGGAGCCCAGTACTGCCTCGAAATAGCCTTTTATACCAAAACTGCATAAAAAATCAATAACATCAGGGGTGTGAGCCGCTGTAATTATGATCTGCCTGCACCTTTTCTCCCTGAAATAATCCAGCATCTGGAGGGCTCCGGAAATCAGCTGGGCATCCTTCACATACCTGGGATAGCTTTCGTAGAATTCCTTCACTATAGTGTCAAAAGTAACCACCTTAAGGTCGAAGATATGCTCATAAGCCTTGATAATCGGGTTGTCCACATAGCTCCGGTAGGTCTGTAAATCCAGAACTGGCATATTCCTTTTCCGCAGCATGTCGTTCACACATTCCATGCAAATATGTGCGTCATCAAGCAAAGTGCCGTTCCAGTCCCAGACAATGGTGGTGTATTTCATATCCCTACTGTAACGGTTTACAAATTCTTCTGCAAGGTAAAAAAATTGAAAACTCTATTGACTTTCCTGTGCAGTTTTAATATTCTAATCAAAGCTGATGCCACCTTAGCTCAGCTGGCCAGAGCACGTGACTTGTAATCTCGGGGTCGTCCGTTCGAATCGGACAGGTGGCTGTAAAACTGGGGAGATTCCCGAGCGGTCAAAGGGGGCAGACTGTAAATCTGTTGACTCAGTCTTCATAGGTCCGAATCCTATTCTCCCCATTGCCTCCTGATTTTTCAGGAGGCATTTTTTTTCTTAAGGCGGTTTTATGGAAGAGCCTTTTTACAAAGATGGTCTCCATTTCGAATGCCAGCGCTGCTCCGGCTGCTGCCGGTTTGATCCTGGTTATGTCTTCCTCTCCCATGAAGATCTGGAAAAGCTTGCCGCAAAACTTTCCCTGACTCAGGATGAATTTCTTGAAAAATATTGTGTTAAAGTGGACATAGGGGGAACTTTCCGTATAAGCTTGATAGAGAAGGAGAACTTCGACTGTATATTCTGGCGGGACGGAGGCTGCGCTGTGTATGATGCAAGACCTCTGCAGTGCAGGAGCTTCCCTTTCTGGGCTCCTTATCTGGAATCCAAGGAGGACTGGGACAGCCTTGCATCCTCCTGCCCCGGGGTGAACAAAGGAAAGCTCCACACCCGGGAAGAGATAGAGGAGCATCTTGCCAGACGGAAGATGGAGAAACTTATCACAATATGACAGAAATAGACCAGAGCTTATGCAATGAACTTTATTTTCTCCTCTCTGCTGTGGAAAACACTCTTTCTCCTTCGCTCTATGCCTTCAAATGCCAGCTTGAGAGACAGGTGTACCAGCAGTTCTCCATCCAGGAGATAGAGCGTCTCAAGGCTCTGGCAAAAGAAAACCTTGCATCATCTAAGGAGAAAAAATGATGAAGCTTCTGGCAGCTCTCCTTATTTTCTTCATAGCTGTCCTTTTGCTGTTCGGCATTGCTGCAGGAGGTGCCTGGTATGCCTGGAGCTACTATGGTCAGTGTGCAGACCCGGAAGGGGAGACAGTAGTGTTCACCGTGGAGCATGGAGAGCACCTGCCCGAAATTGCAGCCCGGCTTGAGTCGCAGCACCTTATAAAATCTGCCCTTTTTATGCGTATCATTGCCAAACTGGATAAGACAGAGAACAGCTTCAAATCGGGTCAGTACAACTTAAGCCCTGCCATGACTCCCCGCCAGATCCAGAATCTTCTGGTGGCTGGTACCGGCATCAATATAAAAGTGACAATCCCGGAGGGAATCACCCTGAACCGCATAGCTGCCATCCTGGAGGAGGCCGACCTGGCCAAGGCCGATGAGTTCATAGCGGCGGCCCATGACAAGGAGCTTCTTGCCCAGTATTTCATTACCGCCGACAGTGCCCAGGGCTATATCTTTCCCGATTCCTATCTGTTCCAGAAAGGGCTCTCTGCAAAGACAGTGCTCTCTGCCATGCTGGACACCTTCTATGCCAAACTGGATTCATTCTATCCTGACTGGAAGCACCTTAAGCCGGAAGAGGTCTACAGCAAGGTCATCCTTGCCTCTATAGTGGAGCGGGAGTACCGTCTGCCCCAGGAGGCCCCCCTCATTGCATCGGTGTTCTACAACAGGCTTGAGCACAACATAGCTCTCTCATCCTGTGCCACAGTGGAATACATAATCACCGAGGTCCAGGGGAAAAAGCATCCCGAATACATAACCTACGACGACCTTAGGATAAAATCTCCATACAACACCTACCTGAACAGGGGACTTCCCCCCACTCCTATCTGCAACCCAGGTGCCGTTTCCCTGGAGGCTGCCTTCAATCCGCCGGAGACCGACTACCTTTACTTCCTGCTCAAGAACAAGGAGACCGGGGAGCACTATTTCTCCAAGCGGTTCTCGGAGCATAACAACGCCAGGGTGCTTTACCTTAAGAAGCGGTGACTTGCGCTCTGGAAATAATTGATGTAAAATAAAAGAAGAGGGTTATTTATATGGCTTTATTCGGCATGATAGTATGCCTTGCTGCAATTATTGCAATCATTATTTTAGCTGGACTCAAGATCAAGTCAAAATGGCTGGCCATTATTGCCGCTGTTGTATTGAGCTGTGTTGTAATGATGCCGTTTTCCTGCTGCGCAGGCAAGTGGTATAAGAAGCACAAGGAGCAGGTCAAGATAGAGAGGGCTGCAGAAAAGAAGGCTGCAGAGCAGGCTGAAAAGGCTAAAGAAAAGGCAGAGCAGCTCCCGGATAAAAGCAACCTTTAATTATACAATATTTTTATAGCATCTGTCCTCTTTGTTTATTTACAATTTCCTATTTTTTTAGTATATTAAATAGAATGTTCCTCCCTGACGAAATTATAAAAGAAATCGCAGACAGAACCGATATCGAGCAGCTTATCGGGCGGTATGTGACTCTCCAGCGGGCCGGCAGCCGGCTTAAAGGATTATGTCCATTCCACCATGAGAAGACTCCATCCTTCACTGTCTCCCCTGACAAGGGAGTTTTTCACTGCTTTGGCTGCAAGAAAGGGGGCAACGCCTTCACCTTCCTTATGGAGATGGAGAAGATGACTTTCCCCGAGGCTGCCGAGTATCTGGCCAAGGAAGCAGGGATATCCCTGGAGGAATATAAGAACGCAGGGGCATATCAGGGATCCTCGGAGCGGCAGCAGCTTACCGACCTGTACGACAAGGTTGCAAATGCCCTTCATTATATATTGCTGTCCACTCCCGAGGGCAAACCAGCTCTGGACTACCTCCTTGGCAGGGGAGTGACCCAGGAGATGATAGAGAAGTTCAAGCTGGGCTTTATGCCGGCTGACCGGACCTGGCTCTACAACTTCCTTACCAAGAAGAACTACACTCCGGACTTCTTGGCCAAGACAGGCCTGTTCTCTGTCCGGTATCCTAAGATTTCCATATTCTCGGGCCGGGTCATCTACCCAGTGTTCTCCAAGCATGGGAATGCCATAGCCTTCGGCGGCCGCACCATGAAAAAGGATGAGCAGCCCAAATACATCAACTCGCCGGAGACCCTGGTCTTCAAGAAGCACGAGGAGCTCTACGGCCTTAACTTTGCCATGCTCTCCATGCGCAAAGCAGGGTTCTGCTATATAGTGGAAGGATACATGGATGTGATTGCAATGCACCAGGCCGGCATAGAGAATGTGGTGGCACCGCTGGGAACAGCCCTCACCGAGACTCAGGCTGCCATAATAAAGCGCAACGCTCCTCGTGTTGTGCTGCTCTTCGATGGTGATGCGGCCGGTGTCAAAGCTGCCGAGCGGGGAACCTTCATCTGCGAGAAGGAAGGGCTTATCTGCGACATAGTAAAGCTGCCCGGCGACAACGATCCTCAGGAAATTCTTAAAAAGAATGGGGCCGAGGCATTGCATAATTGCTTAAAATATCCTATAAATTGCTTTGATTTCATATTGGAAAACTGCCTGAAGAATCTTGACCTTTCCCGCTCCCAGGGTATCATGGCTCTCTACAGCCGTATCTTCCCCCTGATCGATCTTTCAGATTCCGAAGTGCGTAAAGAACAGCGTCTAAAGGCTCTTGCCGATAAGATAAATGCCGATTATAAGTCGGTTTATAACGACTACAGCAAAAGAAAGGGGGGTGTGGGTCAGGATTCAAACAGTGTCACCGCTGTCCAGGAGAACCGGATTTCATCTGAGCTGTTCCTGCTTCTTGCAGTAATGGCCAACAGTCAGTATTTTGAGCTTGTCAGAGACGAGCTGACTGCCGATGATTTCTATGACAGCAGAGCACGGGATTTATTCATTACAATGGAAGAATGCTTTAGAAATGGAGTTTTCTCAGAGGATGTGATATTGAATCACCTTGAGAACGAAAAACTCAAAGAAATTATTATACAGAAGCTCTCTTCCGATGAATACAAAATGAATGCTGAATCTATCATCAAGGACAGTATACGGAACGTCCAGATGAACAACCTGATGATAAAGAGGCTTCGGGTTGAGGGCATGATCCGTAGAGCGGCCTCGGAACAGGGAACTGTACCGGATGATCTTATTGCAGACAAGCAGTATTATGACGACGAAATTGAAAAATTAAAAGGGATGAGAAGTTAATGACAGAGTTGCAGAACGATCCTGCTATTAAAAAAATTATCGAGTATTGCAAAAACAAGAAGCGCATCACCTCTGATGAGCTGAATGACCTTCTGCCCGGCGAGCTTACCTCTCCCGACAAGCTTGATGAGATTATCGAGCTGTTGGAGAAGAATGACATTGTCCTGGATGATTCGGAAGAGGATTTTGATGGAGAAGATGGGGAGGATGATGATGAAAAATCATCCAGCATGTCTTCGGATGATAAAGATGGGATTGTGGACGATCCTATCCGCCTCTATCTCCGGGAGATTGGAAAAGAGACACTCCTTACTGCAGAGCAGGAGGTGATTCTCTCCAAGCAGATGGAGGAGGGAGGGAATATCCTGAAACGGGTCATCAGCCATTCAGGAATCATTATTCCAGAGGCTTATATGTTGTCTCAGAAGGTTTTCTCCAGGGCCGAGGCAAACGAGCAGAACATGACCAAGAAGGAGATATCCGACCTTATGGCAGAGCGGCGCAGGCTCAACCAGTTCTATAAAGAGCCGCTCAAGGATGTTCTCTCTTCCCTCAAGTCCTACATGGAGCAGAAGAACAAAATCTTAAGCCTTGGCGGCAACATCCTTGAGGACGAATCTCTCCGGCGCAAGGCGAAGAACATCATGAGCCATCTGAAGAACATGGATCTTCAGCAGGAGGAAATCAACAGCCTCTCTGAAAAGTTCATCGAGACTTCCCGCAAGATAGACAAATATATCACCGAGCAGCACAAGATAGAGAAGACCCTCGGGGTATCCACACCGGCAGAGCTCAGGACATTGGGACGCAGCCTTGCCACAGCATCCAAGCGGCGTGCAATTGAAGAGAAGCTGGGGCTTCCGGCAGAGGATATCAAGGAGAAAATCCGTATAATCCAGCTGAACGAGAAGAAGCTCCGGGGTATAGAGACTGATTTTGAGAACTCCATTGAAGAGATCTTGGCCATGTCAAAAGAGATAGAAGATGGCCTTGAGATGATGAAAAATGCAAAAAACAAGCTCATAAAATCAAACTTACGGCTTGTAGTAAGTATAGCAAAGAAATATACTAATAGAGGACTGCAGTTCTTCGATCTGGTTCAGGAAGGAAACATAGGCCTTATCAAGGCAGTTGAGAAATTCGAGTACCGAAAGGGCTACAAATTCTCCACCTATGCGACATGGTGGATAAGGCAGGCCATAACCAGGTCTATTTCGGACCAGGCCCGGACTATCAGAGTTCCGGTGCACATGATCGAGCAGATCAACAAGGTTGTGCGGGAATCAAGGCAGATGATGCAGCTTCTGGGCAGGGAACCTACCGACGAGGAAGTTGCAGAGCGCCTGGGCTGGGCTGTAAGCAGGGTCAAGGCTGTGAAGAATGTGGCCCGGGAACCTATATCCCTGGAGACCCCGATTGGAGAGGAAGAGGATTCTCTTCTGGGAGACTTCATCGAGGACAAGGAAGTGGAGAACCCTGCTACAAGCACCGAGTTCAAGCTTCTGCAGGAACATGTGCGGGAAGTGCTTGAGACTATCCCTCCGCGGGAGCAGGAAGTGCTTAAGATGAGGTTCGGACTTGAGGGTGGATATCCTCTTACTTTGGAAGAGGTGGGCCTCTATTTCAATGTCACCCGTGAGCGTATCAGGCAGATCGAGGCCAAGGCGCTCAGAAGGCTGCGGCATCCGAAACGGAGCTGCAAACTTAAAGACTATACTGAGTAAGGAGTAGTTAAATGGGCAAGAAAGTATCAGAAAAGAAAGAGATGACAGACAAGCAGAAGAAGGTCAAGGCCATTCTTGAGAAACTGCAGAATCTGCAGGGGCTGCTTGTTCAGCGCTATAAGATAGAACAGGAACTGGAGGAGATTCCAAAGGCTATTCTGAAAGACAAAGAGGTTCTTGTCAGAATGAAGAAACAGTTCGATGATGACTCTGAAGCTTTGGAAAAACGGCTGCTCAAGGTCAAGGACCTCCGCTACCAGCTGCAGGATGCCGAGGAAAAGCGGCAGCGCTACGAGCAGAATATGGAGGAGGCCAAGACTCAGAAAGAGTATGAGGTTCTGGATAAAGCCATCAAAGAGGCTATTGCAGAGGAACAGCAGCTGAGGAAAGACCTTGTGAGAGAGGATAAGGAGACTGCAGAGCAGAATATGAAGATCGAGGCTCAGCAGAAACTTATCGATGGCCAGGCAGAGGAAATCCGCATTAAAGAGGAAGAGACTCAGAGCAAGAGCGATGCCAAGAAGCAGGAGCTTGAGGCAATAAAGTCAAAGATTCAGAACGTCCTTGAGAAAGAGAACAAAAATGGTTCTGCAACTATCGGCGAAGAGCTTCTTTTCAAGTTCGAGCGTATCATCAAGAGCCGTGGAAAAGGAATTGTATCTGTAGGAGTCCTGGTTGACAAGGATAAGAAAGAGAAGGATGAGGATTCCGAAGATGGCAAGGAAAAAGAGAAGATCAAGGCATTCATCTGTTCAGAATGTCACATGGTGCTTCCTATCCAGTTTGTGAACGATGTCCACCGCATGGATTCCATCATGTTTTGCCCATATTGCAGCAGAATCCTCTTCTTTGACGATAAGATCAACGATCAGTTCAGCAATGCAGATATATCAGAGGGCGAGTCCTTCGGCGTATTTGCCGATTCCGGCGACGATGATGACAGCAACGCAATCGATGACTTCGAGGAAAATGAAGATATCACCAGCACCGAGGGCGACGACGATGCTGTATTTGGCGACGATGACGAAGCAGTTTTCGATGATGAGAATGCAGAAGAAGAGAACGAGCTTTTGAACGAAGAAGGTGCTGAGTTCGGCGAAAATCCAGAAGAATACGACGAGAATTCCGAAGAGGAAGATGAAGAGTCAGAAGATTCTGATGATGAGGATGAGGACGAGGATCCAGACGCCGATTATGACGACAGCGATGATGATGACGACGACGAGGACGAGGAGTAAGTAAATATATTTCAGCAGGTCTTGTTATCGCCTGCGCTGTAAAGGTGCAGGAGGAAAGTCCGGGCTCCATAGAGCATGATGCCAGCTAACGGCTGGACCTGCGGTTTTCCGCAGGATAGAAAGTGCCACAGAAAATATACTGCCTGTCTGGTTTCCGGACAGGTGATGGTGAAAAGGTGGGGTAAGAGCCCACCGGGCAGCTGGCGACAGATGCCGCATGGCAAACCTCATCAGGAGCAAGGCCAAAGCAGCAGAGAGTGGCTCGCTCTTATCTGCGGGTAGGCTGCTATAGAAATCTGGCGACAGGTTTCATAGACAGATGATAACACAAGACAGAACTCGGCTTATAGACCTGCTTTATTATTTTTTGGAGCATAGGATTTGAAGAAAAAGATTTTTATTGCAGCTGCAATAGTGATCGGTCTTTTATTTTTCTTTATAGGCCTGCAGAACCGGACAGTGCATCTTCCTTTTGCCGATGAAGGTGTCTCCTATTCCGAAATGTGGGAAAAGAAACAGTATGCCCAGATTATAGAATATGGTGGCACTGTGCTTGAGAAAAATCCTATGGACAGGAATGCTCTGATCTTTGTCGGGTATTCCTACTTCTTTCAGGGAATCTCAATCCTGGATATGGAGGAACGCAATTCCTGCATGGAGAAAGCAGTGGTCCTCCTTCGCCGTGCCCTCCTTACCGAAGGGAAGGAGAATGCCGATGTCATGTATGTGCTGGGCAAGGCCTATTATCACATGGGCTTCTATTACTGCGACCTGGCTGTCAAATATCTTGATGCTGCACTTAAGAAGGGATGCGACAGCAAGGATATCTATGAATATCTGGGACTGGCATATTCCAAGCTGGACATGTCCGACCATGCTGTGGAGAACTTCGAGAAGTCCCTTGAGGTCAACCCTTCGGATATCCTGATTCTCACTCTGGCTCAGGAATATATTAAAGCCGGCAATATGGAAAAAGCTGGCTACTATCTTGATAAAGCCGGTTCCGGCGACAACGCAGTGCTGAAGGAAAAGAGCCTTCTTCTCAAAGGGCAGCGCTATCTGGGGCTTAAGGAGTATGATAAAGCCCTGGAAAGCTTTTCCAGAGTGCTGGAGATCAATCCTGGTTCTGCCGACGCTTATTACTATACTGGCGAGGTGTATGAAGCCCGGGGGGATCTGCAGAAGGCCAGGGCCCAGTGGCGTAAAGCCTACAACCTGAACCCGGAGCATTATAAATCCAAGCTCAAATTATTCAAATAGCTTCAGTCCATATTCCGTAATTTAAGAGGTATGCCGGCAGAGCGCACTATGTCTGCCATCTGGTGCAGCTGCTGGTTTGTGTATGTATCCTGGGTGAAATCCGGATCCAGAGTGTGGCCCGGCACATAGCCTGCCAGGACGTAATACTGGGCCCCAGAGAGCAGTTTGCAGATATTCTGGATATCTTCTATGTCAACAATGCCTGGCGCCACTGTAGTGCGGAATTCGTGCTCTATACCAGATTTTTTTATTATCTCAATCGAAGCTTTTATTTTATCCGGCAGGGTTGCATCGTTGGTGGGGGAGAGCATGGGATACTTTTCAGGCACTGTCTTTATGTCCATGGCTATAAAGTCTGGCTTGAGAGCAAGTATGCGGTCTGGGAATGTGCCGTTTGTATCGAGTTTGACCAGATATCCCATACCCTTGATTGCCTTGACCAGCTCGCCCAGGTCGTCGTGCACAAGGGGCTCGCCACCGGATATGCAGACACCCTGCAGAAGGCCCCGCCTCTTCTCCAGATATGCCAGGATCTCATCCAGGCTCACCAGGTCGTCGGCGGTGTTCAGAACCAGCGCCGGGTTATGGCAGTAGGGGCAGCGTAAATCACATCCCGACAGGAAAAGAGCCGCAGCCACCTTGCCGGGATAGTTTATACGAGTTGTCTTTATGAAGCCTGCGCTTTTTATCACGTCAGACAGCCTGAGCTACAGGAGCCTCCAGTTTAGCCTTGATCTCCTTTACACTGTATGCTCTGTAAAGCTCTTTTCCTGCTGCGTCAAAGAAGATCACGGTAGGAACTGCGAATACATTGTATTCCCGTGCCTTCTCCAGGCCTTCTGCAGTGTCCACCACATATCCGGTGTGCTTGATCTCAAGCTTCTCCACATACTCTTTAACTGCAGGGCAGTTAGGGCATGTCTTCTTTGTGAAGTAAATGAAGGATGCCGGAGCGTCAGATGCGACAGGAGCTGCTGCTTTTGCCTCTTCTTTTGCAGCTGCGGCGAAATCCGGCTCAAAACATACTCTCTGCTTGAACTCTGATTTCTTTCCCTTGTTCCAGTTCTTCACTGCTCTGTAGTATCCTACGATTCTTGTATATACTTCTGTCTCTCTTCCTTTTACGTTTGCAAGTTCTTCCTTGCACTCTGCAATCTCTCTGTCGATTGCTTCTACAGTTCTGTTTGCCATTTTATATCTCCTTTTTTACTTACGCATTTACAGCCTGAAGTTCGGCTTTCTCTTTTTCCAATGCTGCGATCCTGCTCTTCAGCATATCCTCCTGCTCCTTCTTGCACTTTTCGCAGGTGAAGTGCTCACCCTGCAGGTATCCGTGAACAGGGCATACCGAGAATGTCGGGGTGATGGTGAAGTAAGGCAGCTTATAGTTATATGCAATGGATTTAACCAGGTTCTTGCAGCTGTTCCAGTCGTCGATTGCCTCGCCGATGAAGCCGTGGAATACAGTACCGCCGGTGTAGAGCACCTGCAGTGCATCCTGATGGTCCAGTGCCTCGAAAATATCAGTTGTATAGTTTACAGGCAGCTGAGTTGAGTTGGTGTAGTACGGATCGGTCTCGCCGGATGTGATGATGTCCGGATAAGTCTCCTTGTCGTGCTTTGCCAGCCGGTAGCTGGTGCTCTCTGCAGGAGTTGCCTCCAGATTGAACAGGTCTCCGGTCTTCTCCTGATACTCAGACAGCTTGTTCCGCATGAAGTTCAGGATCTCCACAGCGAACTCCTTTCCTTCCTTGGTGGTGATGTCCTTGCCCATGAAGTTCAGGAGACATTCGTTCATACCGCAGATACCGATGGTGGAGAAGTGGTTGTTCAGGTGGTGCAGGTAGCGGCGTGTGTATGGGAACAGGCCTGTTGTCATAAGACGGTTGATTACCTTTCTCTTGATCACCAGTGACTGTGCGGCCAGATCCATAAGGTTTGCCAGCCTGTTGAAGAACTCGGTCCTGTCGCCTGAGAGATAGCCGATTCTCGGCAGGTTGATGGTTACAACGCCGATGGAACCGGTGAACTCGTCGGAACCGAAGAGACCGCCACCCCGCTTTCTGAGCTCCCTCTTGTCCAGCTGGAGACGGCAGCACATGGAGCGTACATCACCTGGGTTCAGGCTGCTGTTGATGAAGTTCTGGAAGTATGGTGTACCGTACTTTGCAGTCATTTCAAACAGAAGCTTTGCATTTGGAGAATCCCAGTCGAAGCTTCTTGTGATGTTGTAGGTAGGGATAGGGTACTGGAAGCCTCTTCCGTTGGCATCGCCGTCCAGCATAAGCTCGATGAAGCATTTGTTCACCATGTCCATCTCTTTCTGGCAGTCGCCATAGGTGAAGTCCATCTCTTTGCCGCCTACTACAGCAGGCTTGTCCTTAAGGTCATCCGGGCATACCCAGTCCAGTGTGATGTTTGTGAACGGTGCCTGAGAACCCCATCTTGATGGAGTGTTGACGCCGAATACAAAGCTCTGGAGTCCCTGCTTCACCTCTTTCTCGCTCAAATTGTCAGCTTTCACAAATGGAGCGATGTAGGTGTCGAAGCTGGAGAGAGCCTGGGCGCCTGCCCATTCGTTCTGCATGATTCCCAGAAAGTTTACAATCTGCTGGATAAGGGTAAGAAGGTGCTTTGCCGGCTTTGATGTGATCTTGTCAGGAACACCGCCCAATCCTTCCTGGATCAGCTGCCGCAGGGACCATCCTGCGCAGTAGCCTGAGAACATGGAAAGGTCGTGGAGATGGAACTCTGCATTCTTGTGTGCGTTTGCAATCTCCTCAGGATAGATGTTCTTAAGCCAGTAGTTGGCGGTTATGGTGCCGGAGTTATGGAGAATAAGTCCTCCCAGTGAGAAGTTGACGTTAGCATTCTCATTTACTCTCCAGTCCGACTGTGACAGGTAACCGTCCATAGTGGAGTTTATGTTAAGGAGCATCTTCTGGCTGTCCCGCAGAGCTTCGTGCTGTGCACGGTACAGGATGTAAGCCTTTGCAATCTTAGGCACAGACTCCATCATAACCATCTCGACGATGTCCTGAATCTCTTCTACTGCCGGTGCAGAGTTCGGATGGCGTCCTGCCATGAACTCCCTCAGCTTATCTTCTGTCTTTTCTGTAAGGCGCTCTGTAAGCTCCTTGTCTTCCATCCCCTGAACTGCAGCTACAGCCCGTCCGATGGCGCTGGCAATCTTCCATCTGTCATATTTCTCGATGGAACCGTCACGCTTTACAATTCTTTTCACCACAAAAGGTGCGGCTGGTGTCTCCTCAGATTCCAACTGCAGGAACTCTTTCCAGTCATTGCTATTCTCAAAAGCCATATTCCCTCCCTTGTCAGGCTTTCCCACTCAGCTTCTCTATCTCTTTTACAAACTCATCTACGCTGTTGAACTTTTTATATACAGAAGCAAACCGTATATACGCAACCTTGTCCAGCTGGAAAAGATGCTGTAAAACCAGCTCTCCCAGCTCCTCTGTGGAAATGCTGGTGGAGTTCTTGCTCCGGTAGTACACTTCATCCTCAATGTCACGAAGTGCTGTCTGAAGCTGCTCCTCGGTCACCGGCCGTTTCTCCAGGGACTTGCGTATTCCCCTCTCAATTTTTGACATGTCAAAGAGCTCAATTCCCTTGTTCCGCTTAACCACGGTAAGGGGGTTCTCTTTTATATGCTCATAGGATGTGAACCGGCCATGGCATGACAGGCATTCCCGCCGTCTTCTGATAGCAGAGCCATCCACATTCTGCTTGCTTTCCACAACTTTGTCGTCTATACTTCCGCAGTATGGGCACTTCATGTCAGCTCATCTCCATTATTGTTATCGTCAATCGACCACCACATATTTAGGGTCAAAATGCGATTTTTTTCAAAATATCACATTATATCTTGAAGTGCAACCCTTTTTTCAACATTTATACATAATTTTTTATTATAGGTTATTTTAATATAATTTCCCTGGGTTAGCATATGGAGTGCCTCCTGGATTTCCTTCTCGTCCCAGTGGGAAAGAAGACCCCAGCTTTTGGAGCGGTAAAGTCCTTTCTGGATGTTCTCGGGGGAAAGATTACCTTTTAATATATAAGAGACCTTCTGGGCTGTTATGTGCCGGTTGTTTCTGCACACCAGGTCCAGTATCTCGAAAAGGCCCTCCGGCACTTTAATCTTCCTGTCGCACACGTCGCAGCCGGTGCAGAGCTGGCTCTCGTGCTCCAGAATGTGGAGGAGGGCCTTGCGGCGGCATTCCGGGGCGGTGAATATGTGGTATAGCTCCATTCTGCGGCGGGCATCCGGGGTGCCGGGTTCTGGCTGCTGCTCCGGGACAAAGGGCACCAGAGCCACCGCATAGGCCTGCTTCCTGTCCCTGCCGCCCCGGCCCGACTCCTGCAGATAGGCCTCGGCCGAGGAGGGGAGGTCGGCATGGATCACGGTTCGTATATTGCTCTTGTCCACCCCCATGCCGTAAGCACAGGTGGCCACCAGTACCCCGTCCGCCGACACAAAGAACTTCTCTTCTATCTTTTTCTTCTCTTCCCGGGTGAGTCCTGCGTGGTAGAACCAGACTTCCTGGCCTTTTAAGTGCTTTTTAAGGCGGCGGGCTGTGATCTCTGTCCCCTCCCGGCTCGAGCAGAAGACTATAAGGGGTTTCTCGGCCTCCTGCACCGCCTTAAGCAGGGCTGCATCCTTGGAAAGGTAGGGATGGGCGTCGTAGCGTATATTGGGCCGGTCCGGGTCGGCTCTGATTATGTTGGGCTGTATGCCGCCGAATATGATCTCTGCAAAGCGGTCCAGAATCTCGGCCGAGGCGGTGGCGGTGAAGGCGGTGGTCACTTTAGGCTTGAGATTTGCTACAATCTGCCCCAGCTGGAGGTATGCACTGCGAAAGGTGTCGCCCCACTGGCTTACAGTGTGGGCCTCATCAATCACTACATGGAATATGTTGCCCTGCTTCACCTTTTCCAGCACCCCGGGAGCCAGCAGTATCTCCGGGTTGGCTATGACAATCTTCACCTCACCATTCCGTATGCGGTCAAAGGCTTGTTCCCGCTCTTCCTTGAAGAGCCCGCCCCGGAGGATAAGAGAAGGGATGCCTGCACTGTCCAGCCGCCGTTTCTGGTCTGCCATAAGGGATAGGAGCGGGAATATGATCAGGGTAATACCCTGTGTAAGAAGGGCTGGGAGCATGAAGCACAGGGATTTACCAGCCCCGGTGGGGAGAATTACGATCTGGGCCGGGTTGTTCTCCACCGGGTCGGCGGCGCAGTCCAGGATATTGGATATGGTCAGCCGCTGGTAGGGGAACAGGTATGGTATGCCGAAGTGCTCCTTCGCCACCTGGTTAAGGTAATCTTTTTCTTCCATACCTTCTATTACTCAAAAAAAGTTCATTTTGCTTTGACTTTCCAGAAAAAAGCCTCAAAAAAGTTACCTTGTTGATTTTGAACTGTTTATTATGTATATTTTCCTTAGGAGTAATAACATGAAGAAACTAGTTTTTTTGATTCTTGCAGCTGCCCTTCTGGCTACTGGCTGTAATTCCATCAAGGTGGACAGGGTAGAAACAGATACAGTTACCGATTACAGCGGAAAATGGAACGATACCGATTCCCGCATTGTGGCTCAGGAGCTTATGCAGGACATGACCACACGTCCATGGGCGCCGGAGTTCACTGCAGCCCACGGCAAGAAGCCGGCTATCATTGTTGGAACAATCAGGAACAAGAGTTCTGAACATATTGAGGTTGTACCGTTCATCAAGGCTATCGAGCGTGAGGTTATCAACACAGCTACAGCCAAGATTGTGGCAAGTGCCGAGGAACGTGAGCAGCTCAGGGCAGAGCGCCTTGATCAGCAGGAATATGCAAGCGAGGAGACTGCAAAGAGGCTGGCTCAGGAATATGGTGCCGACTACATGCTCCAGGGAATCATCACCACAATCACCGACCAGATCGATGGCAAGAAAGCTATCTTCTACCAGGTGAACCTTGAGCTTATCAATGTGGAGAGCAACGAGAAGGCCTGGATCGGCAACACCGAGATCAAGAAGATTATCAAGAGCAAGAAAATAAAGGGCTGATCCTTAATGACCAAAAGACTCTCTTTCCTCATTCTATGCCTGCTGGTGCTTATGCTGGCAGGCTGTGCTTCTGTGGATTTCAGGGCAACTGCCGAGGATTCCCTTATGACAGGGGATTACGAGGCTGCCACCAAGGAAGTGGAGAAGAAGCAGGAGAGCTCTTATTATAAAGGGAAGAACACTCTTCTCTATTATCTGGACTATGGCTTCCTGTGCCATTACGCGGGGCTCTATGAAGAGAGCAACAAGGCTCTGGACCAGGCCGAGCGGCTGGGGGAGGAGCTCTATACAAAAAGCGTAACCAGGGAGATCGGCTCCTATCTTATCAATGACAAGGTGAAGGAATATGCCGGGGAGGAGTTTGAGCTTCTCTATATTCATATCTTCAAGTGTTTGAACTACATTGCCCTTAACAACACCGAGGATGCCTTGGTGGAGGTGCGGAAGGCCAACCTTCGGATGGAGCTTCTGGAGCAGAAATACAGGGAGGCCACCGACGAATACAACGCCTCTGCCGAGGCTGGTGCCAGGGTGCCCGAGGCTGACTGCCATTTCCACAACAGCGCCCTTTCCAGGTATCTGGGAACACTCCTTTTCCGCACCGACCGCGCCTTTGACGATGCCCGCATAGAATCTGAATGGCTTGAGCGCTCCTTTGCCGAGCAATCATATGTCTATGACTTCGACATGCCAGCTCTTCCTTCCATCAAGGAACCGAATGACAAAGCGCTGCTCAACATTCTGTCGTTCACCGGGCTGTGCACAGTCAAGAAGCCCCTTGGATTTATTGCCACCACGTCTCCCTCCTGGATAACATTCACAGCTGTGGGACAGAGCGATGAATATACCGCCAATCTCTTGGGCTTTACTATGATGCCCTCCTTCGGACTTCCTGATCATGGTATTATCCGGTTCGAGATTCCTATAATGGATGACCGGTGGGATTCCCTGGACCAGATAGTTGTACGCATCGAAGGTGCTGATGGCAAGGAAGTGAAGCTTGAGCTCCTTGAGAAGATGAACAATATCTCCCGGGACACATATAAACGGAAGATGCCTCTGGTGATAATCAAGACAGCGCTCCGTGTCATAGGCAAGAAGGTGGGAGGCGAGTTCGGTTCCCATGCCATTGGAAATGCTGCCGACAACCAGACTCTGGGAATCCTGAGCGGCCTTCTGTTTGATGCGATCAATGCAGCTACCGAGAATGCCGACACCAGGTGCTGCTTCTTCCTTCCGGCTTTCTCTTCTACTGCAGAAGTAGAGCTTGATCCTGGTGTCTATGACATCACTATCGAATACTACAACGAGGGTGTCTGCAAGCTTATAGACAACCGCAGGAATGTATCGGTGGAAAAGGGCAGGCTTAACCTGCTGGAATCCTTCCGGTTCCAGGTGGAACGGTGAAGAAGATACTCCTCCACTGCTGCTGCGCCCCTTGCAGCACAGCCTCTATCGAGCGGCTTCTGGCCGACGGCTACCAGATAGTTCTGTTCTATTCAAATTCCAACATTTATCCGAAGGAAGAATTTGACAAGCGCTTTTCTTATATGCAGAAGCTGGCAGAGATATATAAGCTTGAGCTGATAGAAGATGAGTATGACCACAATGCCTGGAGCACTGCGATAAAAGGGCTTGAGAACGAGCCTGAGAAGGGGAGGCGCTGTGCCACCTGCTTTGCCTATAACCTGGCCAGGGCAGAGGCCAAAGCCGGGAAGCTGGGGATTGAGGAGTTCACCACAACCCTTACATTAAGCCCCCACAAAATTTCACAGATGATATTTGATGCAGCCAAGGATATGGCCGGCTATGTCCCATACAACTTCAAGAAGCAGGAGGGCTTCAAGAAAAGCCTCCAGCTGTCGGAGAAATACGGCCTTTACCGCCAGAACTACTGCGGCTGCGAATACTCACTCCGCAGCCAGACTAAAGCCACCCCTGCTCAGTAAACAGCCAAGGCTGTAACACTGACAGGGATGGCTTTGCCCGCCCGCTTTACTCGAACGAGCGGAGCAGCTTTATCTCGGCTGACCACAGGTCGGGTTCCGGGGTCTCCAGCACCAGTGGCATGTTCTCAAAGTAAGGGCTCTGCATTATGTACTTGAAGCCCTCCTGCCCGATGCACCCTTTGCCTAGGCACTCGTGCCTGTCCACTCTGGAGCCGCACTCTTTCTTTGCATCGTTCAGGTGCATCGCTCTTAAGTACTTTATTCCTATTATCCTGTCGAAGTCTGCCATCACCTGCTCGAAGCCGGCTGCGGTGGAGATGTCGTAGCCTGCGGCGAAGATGTGGCAGGTGTCGATGCACACTCCCACCCGGCTTTTCTCCTCAATCCCCGCTATAATCCGGGCTATGTGCTCAAACTTGTAGCCCACATTGGTGCCCTGGCCTGCGGTGGCTTCTATCACTGCCATAGTGTCTCCTGTGGCCACTTCAGCCAGCGCCTTGTTCACAGAGCCGGCAATCAGTTCCAGGCACTCTTCCTCGGTAATCTCCTTAAGGTGGCTTCCTGGGTGGAAGTTCACATACTTAAGTCCCAGCGCTCTGGCCCGGGACAGCTCCTCGGTGAAGGAGGCAAGAGATCGGCCCCTTTTCTCGGGGTCTGCATTCCCTAGGTTGATCAGGTAGCTGTCGTGGGGGAGAATATAGTCGGGGGAGAACCCGTTGGAAGCCACCGCAGCCTTGAACTGGGCAATCTCCTCTGCAGTCAAGGGCTTTGCGCTCCACTGCTTCTGGTTCTTGGTGAACATGGCAAAGGCGTTTGCCCCTATTGCCTTGGCGTTCAGCGGGGCATTGTAAAGCCCGCCGGATGAGCTCACATGGGCTCCTAAATATTTCATATCAATATCTCCTTCAGCTGGTCAAAATTACGTACTATATAATTGGGTTTCGGGTCTCCCGGTGCAAAATCAGGCACCTCCTTATGAGGAGGGACAATAAGGCAGGAATCTATACCGAAGTTCTTCGCCCCCTGCATGTCAGATGTCATGCTGTCCCCGATCATAAGTATATTCTCCTTGGGTGGGTTTCCCGACTTTTCCGATGCAATCTGGAAGAAGGCGGGGTCAGGCTTTGCCACTCCCACTTCCTCCGATATGATTATGGCTTTGAAGTATTTTGCTGTGTCTGTCGATTTGATCCGTCCCCGCTGCACCGAAGTTATGCCGTTGGTGGCCAGCACCAGTGCGTATTTTTCATACAGCTTCTCCAGCAGATCCACCGTGCCGGGGAAAAGGTCATCAGCCTGGGAAAGAAAATCAAGATACACCTTGGACATCTGGGCAATATCAAAATCCAGGCCGGAAACATCCTTGAACCGCTCAAAGCGCAGAGTCTTGAGCCTGTCCAATGTTATCAGCTTCTGCTCAAGCTCCTTCCAGGTCCTCTTTGTCTGCTGATGGTACAGCTCTGCCAGTTCAGGGTTCCATATGCCGCAGAGCTTCCGCACAGCTTTCTCCAGCGCTTTTTTCTCCGATGTGTTGAAATTGAAAAGCGTTCCATCTGCGTCTAAGAAAAGGTGAGTGTATCCCATACTTCAAGCATACTGCCTACGGTGATAAAAGACAAGGCTGTATTATTGCAAAAACGAACTGAAATAATTACAATAGCCCTATGTCGTGCAGAATAGATATTCATACACATGTCTTTCACGAGAAGATAGCAGAGAAAGCAGTCCAGCATCTGGCTGATCACTATAAGCTGGGGCAGCCCTACAGGGGCACAGCTGCAGACCTTAAGGAAAAGCTTGACAAGGCTGGCATAGACAAGGCAGTGGCCCTCTGTGCCGCCACAAATGCAGCCCAGGTTATCCCGGCCAACAACTGGGCCATAACCATGAAGAAGACTTACCCGTACTTCATCCCCTTCGGCACTCTCCACACTGATTATGCCGACTGGAAGAGCGAGATGGACCGTCTTTATGACTCAGGTATCAGAGGAATCAAATTCCATCCCGATTTCCAGAAGATTGATATGCTCAATCCTGTTCTCTATGACATGATGGAGGAGGCCAAGGGCAAGTTCACTGTGCTGTTCCATGTGGGAGATGTTTTCCCGCCGGAGGAAAACTGGTCTTCACCACAGAAGCTGGCAAAGATACTGAAGGCTGTTCCTGGAATCGAGATTGTGGCTGCCCACTTAGGTGGTTACCGTCACTGGCCCTGGGTTGTGGAAAGCCTCAAGGGGCTTGATTTCTACATGGACACCTCCAGCTCGCTCCTCTATATAGATGATGAGAACTTGAAGGACATCATGAACTCATTCCCTCACGAAAGCTTTCTTTTCGGCAGCGATTACCCCATCGGCGACCCCGCCAGGGAAGTGGGACTTGTGAAGAAAAGACTGGGATTCACCGACGACGAACTGGACAAGCTCTTTACCCGGGCATCGGGACTTATCGGCCTAAAGGGCTGAAATACGGCTTGATTTTTTATTTTTATGTGCTATCATCAAGATAATTATTAGACATCATCGAGGTTTCATAATGGAAAACGAAAAATCTAAGCTGTATGTGGGCAACCTGGTATATTCAACAGGTTTTAGAGAAGTAAAGGATCTGTTTGCACAGTATGGACAGGTAGGGTATGTGAAGATCATCGAGGGAAAAGGCTTCGGCTTTGTGGAGATGGCTTCTGAGGAAGATGCAATCAAAGCGAAGGAAGCGCTGAACGGCTTCGAGTTCGGTGGCCGTAAGCTCAAGGTGGACTTCGCTACACCTAAGGCTCCTAAAGAACAGCAGTAAAAGATGAAGCCTGTATCAAGCGATACAGGCTTTTTATTATATTGAATCAGATATCGATTCGGTAGCTGGTGAAAATCCAGTCATGGAGCCGTGTGACCGGTTCCCCGTCTCCAAAGGTTATCTCAGACAGGTTCTCGCATTTTGTAAACAGACCTTCCGCTGAATCAAAAGTGTTAGGAAGAATCACTTTCTTAAGCTTTGCACATTCCGAGAAGACCCCTGCATCAAATCGTGTCACACTTTCCGGGATACGCACTTCGGTCAGACTGCCGCATTCTGCAAATGCATCATTTTCTAAATGGACAACGCCATTCTCTATGGTGAGGGACTTAAGCCCCGAACAGCTGCAGAAGGCGCTTCTGGATATAGTCCTTACGCTTCCGGGAATCTTAATGGACTTGAGCCTGCTGCAGTGGAAGAAGGCGAAATCTCCGATTATCACAAGCCCATCCGGAAGCTCAATCTCCCTCAGGTTCTCAGAGTAAGCGAAGGCAGAATCCTCTATCACCTCCAAGGTGGGGGGCAGCACTGCCTGATACAGGTTCTCGCAGCTGTCGAAGGCCTGGTATCCTATGTGTGTGATGCCCCTTGGAAACACCACCTTCTTTATGCTGCTGCAGTCCTGAAATGAATGTTCCTTAAGGCGTCTGATATTAGGAGAGAGAGTCACTTCCTCAAGATACTTGCAGTCCATGAAAGCATAGGGTTCGATATCATCAACCCAGTCCGGGATTGTGTAGCTTATATCCTTTTTTTCTGCCGGGTATTTGAACAGCTTCTTTCCTACAAACAACACTCCTTCTTCCTCATAGAACAATCTGTTTGGATAGGTCAGCCCTTCCGGTAGCAGTGTAATCACCGGTTTAAGCCCCTCAAACGCCGGATGCACCGGTTCTTCCTTGTTCAGCGGCGGAATCTCCGATGTGAACCGGTCAAGGATGATGTTGTTGAAGCTGATATATTTCGGATTCTCCCTGGTTATCTTCAGCTTGGAAAGCTTCCCGCAGTCCTGGAATGCCTTTGGGCTGATATATCTGAGTCCAGTGCCTATATGCACCTGGGCCAGGTCTTCGCAGCAGCTGAATGCCCCTGACTCAATAACCTTGATATTGTCTGGAAGCTCCAGCTCCTTTATAGGATTATGCGCAAAGGCATCCTCTCCTATAAAGCTGACTCCTTTTCCTAATTCTATGGATTCAATGTGATTGAAGGCAAATGCCTTGGATATCAGCGACTGCACCTTGGGGCCGATTTTTATGGAGATGAGGCTGCAGTCCTCGAAGGCACTCTTTCCTATGATCATAAGGCTGTCAGGAAGCTGTATCTCGGTTATGTTGGAACAGCCGTAAAAGGCATTGTCATCTATGACCTTGAGCCCCTCCTTAAGCTTCACAGTATCCAAGTCCAGGCAGAACTCGAAGGTGCCGGCGCAGATTCTCTTCTGATTCTTAGGCTGCACAAACTGCTTCAGCCCAGATCCGCTGAAAGAGTACCGCTCTATTCTCCTTATGCTGTCTGGCAGGTTGATTGCCTGCAGCGAGATACAGTTTGCAAAGGCTTTCTCCCCTATGGTCTCAACCCCCTCCGGCACTGTGTATAGGCTGCCCTGCTTTGCGGCGGGGTAGGCGATGAGCCGCTTGCCGTCCTTGCTGAACAGAACCCCATCTATGCTCTTGAAGTTCGGGCTCTTTTCGTCCACATTGAAGGACTCCGCCTTGTCGAAAATGTAAAACAGGTTCTTGGGTATGTCTTCCACTTTTCTGGGGATGGTGACCGATCTTACAGTCCCGTATACGCTGATGCCGTCATCGCCAGATTGATGGTAGATGTAGTGTTTGCTATACTTCTCCATGCTGTAGTAATCGAACCCGGTCAGATGAGTTGTCCCCTTGGGGATGACATAGTCGATGTCGGGAAGGAACACCCGGTCCATCAGGCTTTTTCTTTTATTATCGTAAAGCCGGCCATTTATGCTCTTGTAGCTTTTGCTGTCATCCTCGACTATGATGTTCTTGAGATTGTCGCATCCCTTGAAGGCTCCATAGCCTATGTGGTAGACCGTATCTGGAATGAAGATGCTGGTCAGTGCCTTGCATCCGAAGAATGCACCATCCTCTATGCTGGTCACCGAGTCGGGAACACTGTAGAAGTTTCCCTTCTTGTCCTCAGGGTACCTTATCAGGGTGGTCAGATCTTCGCTGAATGTCACGCCGTTCACTACTTCGTTCTTGTCTTCGTCTTTAAAATAACTCATTTATTTCTCCTGGTACTAAATAAACCATAAGACACGAAAAAAGAAAAATTTTCGAACAAATAAGGCAAAATAATAGTCGAAACTTGACTTGGAACTTCCGGATAAATATACTTGTTTGTAAGAAACATACAAAAATGAGCAAGTTCTTCAAATATTTTGTAAAAAGGTATCCAGGGTTCAAGGAGAAGGTCCTGAAAGGGGAGTACAAGGAAGCCCTGTCTATCTATGCCGATGCCTATCTGGAGCTGGGCGAGGGAAAGAAGAAGTGGGACGATTACTGGCGGGTCTATTCTGCAGCCTACGACGGGCTTCATCGGCATAATTCCACCAGGGAGCGTGATCTAAGGGAGCTGGTGGGGGATGATAAGGCCTTTGATGGTTTCATGGAATATTTCTGCACTCATTATGGCCAGGGGGGAATCTGCCGGGTGTCAAACAAGCTTTCCAAGGAGGTGAAGGCCGATAAAAAGGTTGAAAGATGTCTGCGGAAGAGACAGCTGATAGCTTTCATTAAACTTAATATAAAGAAGGGTATTCTGGACAAGAAGAAGTTGTATGAGGAGGCGAAGCAGTATATTCAGGAATTTATCATAAGCCGGCGTCTGGAAGTTTTTAAGGAATATATGAAGAATCTTCTTAACTTGGAGCCGGAGATTAAAATGTTTATGTCTGTGTTACAGGAATTCGGCAGAGATTATAATTTATTATTAAATTACCAGTGGAAATATGATAATGTTGAGAATTCGGCACGGCACGCCGTGGAGGATTTTTTATACTGGCAGGCCGCAAGATATATAAACAGAAAGGGAACCGGTCGTAATATACCTACAAATGCACTGACTGCCAACCTTAAGGCAAATCCACTCCTTTTCGACCTGGTGGAAGACAAGCGGGACAGGAAGGTGTTGCTCAGGTCATTCCGTTATCAGAAGAGAGCCACCTATACAGAGGCTATGAACTACAGACTGATAAATGCAGCTGTGCACCGATTAGATAATGATGATACCTTGGAGAGAATCCAGACATCAAAGGTGGTGGCTGGTCCGAAGACATTGAAGGAATTCAAGGATTTAAAAAATGCCAAGAACAAGTACCTTCGTAATATAATTGACTATTATTGGCGAGCCCGGCCGGTAATAGATTTCCTGGATGAGCGTCTTGCCAACGCTATGATAGAAGTTATATCTACCCCAAGGCTTGAGCGGCTATTGCCGGAGCAGCGGAAATTCCTTGACTCCCTGCCCACAGCAGATGCATCCAACAAGGATCAGTGTGTTAAAGTCTTCAACCGCATTATCGGAATATACACATTCAGCACCCGGGTCAAGAACATCAGCCGCAGAGACTACTATGATTATTACGAATCTCTGATGGTCCGCGATAAGAACAAGAAGGAAAGGAAATGGGTCAAACCTTTGGGTGAGTCATTGGATGTATACGAGCCCAGACTGAAAAAATATTCCCAGGATGAGTATGAGTATGTGCAGACAGAGGAAGGCTATACTCTGGCCCGTTACGACTGCTCTGGCAACCTGTGCATGGGAGCGGAGAAGGGGAGCTATGTGAAGATGAAAGGGAACAAATTAAGCATTTAAGAACACACTGAATAATTCGTAGTCAACTTCTCTGAATTCGAAATTATTTGATTTAACAAGAGTTGATTTTATTAGATCCTTAAATTCTGTGGTATCAACTTGTTTTATTGTCTCAAGTTCATTTTCCGCTGGTTTCAAACTGTCAATTATTTTGAAGAAGCAGTCTTCAGTTATTACTTCTAAGGAGGTACCGGTTTGCTTTATGACAATAAACCTACTTGAAACATTTCCACGAGAATATGTTACCCGGTCATATACTCTGAAAACGAAGTAAGATGAGTCGCCACTTATTAAACACATGGATTCTTTCAGATTGTTTGAAAAATCAAGGGCTTTCTGAAAGATTTTATGTCCAACACCACAAATATCATCGGGTTTTTCATTGTTTTCTGTCTTACGCTTAAAAATCAAATTCTCATATTCATCTTTTATGCCAAATTCGTTATCCCATGATTTAGGGGTAAGAAATGAAAAATGAATATTATCTTTTGATGTTATTCTTCGTCCGTTCATTTTAACAGCATTCTTAAAGAATGGTATTAAATCTGGTAGATCCAACTTTGGCACAGAATTCAAACCACTTAAATTGAATTTTGCAGCATTGCCTACAATATTTCTTAAAGCAGTAAGTGCATCAGTATCACCAAGTCTTTGAGTTTTTTTGTCAAACCATTGATCATAACTTTCCGTATTCTTTGACAAACCTTCAAAATAGACTTCATCAAAGAATCCCTGGCTCTGCATTCCAAGCACTAGCTGCATGATGTCTTCAGGATCCCCCATCCCTGCTAAAAAGGTTTTTTTAATTTCAACAAGTTTATTTTGCAATTTATTCCAGATTCTTGACTCTACAGTTCCCATATTTCTAAAAGAAAGGACATCTACAGGTTTTGTTTGTCCATATCGATTAAGACGGCCAACACGTTGGTGCAGTCGCATAGGGTTCCATGGGAGGTCTATGTGAACCAGCACATGACATTTTTTCTGGAGGTCAATTCCTTCGCCAGCTGCTTCTGTAGAAACCAAAAAACGTATTCTTCCTTCATTAAAATTATCCGCAGAAGTTGTTCTGTTTTCACTTAATTCAATTGTTGCTCCAGATTCCAGTTGAACATAAGGAAGGCGATTGTCTCCGTTGATAAAACCGACACTGCTTTTACCCCATTTTTTTATCAATGCAGAAATCATCAATGCCTGAGTCCGCTTATATTCGGTAAATAGGAGAACCGGCTCATTAGGGTATTCTTTTTCGATTGTCTCAACGATTTTATTAATCCTGCTTTCTTCCTTGATTGTGTCTGCCAGTGCAATTAGCTCTTTAAGATGTTCGGCTTCGTTTTTCATAAGGACAAGAGAATCACCAATAGAATCACCCAAATACTTCTTAAAGATTTCTCTTAATTCATCTTTCTCGTCTTCATCTTCAAAAATCGATTCAAGTTCATCAGGCAAAAAATCTTTTTCAAGCATCTGTAATTCGTTTTCTTTTGTTTTTATGGTGGTTTCAAACTTTTTTAGGCGGGTTTTAAAAGCAGCTTTTACAGCATATATAGAACTTGAGGCAATCTTTTGCAGAGTAATTAAAACAAGTATAATCTGTTGACAGATTCGTGCATCCTGGGTTACGGCATAGGCTTTGCCTTCCAAGATAAACTCGGACATTTTATTGTAGAACTCTTCTTCTGCAGGGGTATAGTCAAAAGTTCCTGGATGTTGTCGCAATTCCTTAAATAGTTTTTCCCCTTTCATGTCTGTGACATTTTGTTTATTATTCCTTATGAAATAATGGCTTAGTTGTTCATATTGTGCTGTATCTCCTTTTTTTTCAGAGAAAACATCAGGGTTAACAAGTCTCATTAAGGCCCAGAATCCATAGTTTTTACCCCGATGCGGTGTTCCGGTAAAGAATAGGCAAGAATCCACTTTATTGGCTTCTTCAATCTTTTCCATGAGCTGGAATCCAAGTGTTTTCCCTTGCCTTTCATCAGCATTCATATGATGAGCCTCATCCACTATAATAAGATCCCATTTTTCTGATCCAAGAAGTCTATCTTGGCGTTCTTTGCGGAGTTTTTCATTTACTTGTGTCAATGCAGGCATGGAAGCAACCACAAATAATCTCCTTCCTTCCCAGAAGCCGCTTTTTTCTGTATCTTGATTTGGCGTATACTTTGTTAGACGGATATCAAACATTTTTCTTAATCGTTCTTGCCACTGTTCAACAAGTGGTGCCGGGGTAAGTATAAGCAATCTGTTTACTTTTCCAGAGGCAATGAGTGGCCAGAGTATAAGTCCAGCTTCTATGGTTTTTCCAAGTCCTACATCATCGGCAATAAGGTAGCGGAAAGGCCATTTCTTTATTACTCTATTACAGACCCAGAGCTGGTGTGGGAGTAAGTCCACATTAGATTTTGAGAAAATACCCCAGGAATCATTAATTGATTGTATTAAAGCCGCTTGAGTGCGAAGGATACAAGGATCAAATTCATCAAAGCTGGTAGTATTTAACTTATCTTCCACAGAAAGATGTACTTCAATTTCAGATTTAGGACATTCTTCAATTCCATGTGGAAATCGAAGAATAAAAGTACTATCTGCTTCTTGAATAAGAGTTCCATTACCGAATTTTTTATGAAAGTATTGTGGCATTTTCTATTTGCTCCCATAATTTTTCATCAAATAATTTTATAAGAAGAGGAATATCATAGTAACCATCAAAGGTTGCTTTTTGTCTATTCCCATCAAAAATATTTAATAATTCATTATATATTTCGCTACTGGTTTTTGTGTAATCATTATCTTTTGTTTTAAATATCGCCTTTATAATTCTTTGCTTTGGCATATAGGCATGCTCCACAGCCCCTTCGCCTTTTATTACATTGTGGAGCAATAATTCGCGAATAATTAAGGAAGCACCTATTCTAAGGGTTCTTTGAAGAGTTGGTGCATGAATGTCTGTTCCAGAAAGAAAATCCCATGCCTCAGGGGTAAGCATTTTTTTAATTAAAGATGCAGCTTTCTCTTCATAATTAAATTTCGTGAAAATATATTCATATATATCAGAATATTCCCAAACTTTTATAAGCTTTGGAATAGGGGACATCCAATGGAAATATAACTCATTAAGTTGCTGGTTTCGTGTTTCACAGAACTCAGTTATCATTTCAATCCATTTGTCTTTGTTTTCAGATGGTTTTTTATTAGATAAATAATTAAACATCTGACCATTCCCGAGTTCTGATATTTGTTTAATAAAACTTTTTATAGTTGTGTCTGAATTATTCCATCCTATACATTGATAAACGCCCAAAAAGAATAAAATAAACCATTCGAACTTATACTTGGTAAGATCTTTTTCATATTTAGCCAGGGCATCTTCATCGTCATTATCAGGTTTGTCTGGTTTTTTAAATGTGAATTTACTGAAATTGAATTCCTGTGGTACTAGTTTTTCATAATAATTGTTTAGAATCTTATTTCGTTTATCTTTATCTTGTGTTAATTTATGCCATGTATCATAGACATTATTCAGAGAGAATTGGGTATAATCATAGGTATTATCTTCATTTTCTTCCTCTGTATAGGGGAAAATGGCATTAGATGCAGTATTAGTGCTGGAAGTTGTCTGAGCTTCAGTTCGTTGTTTTCTAAGTTCTTCTAGTTCTGCAGCCATTATACGACAAGCGTTACTATTTGTATTAAACAAAGGATTTTCTTTTAGGAATGCCTTCATTTCAACAGAATATTCATTCGCAATGGTATTTTTAGGGGGGGCATCATCAGAAAATAATATTTCTGTACAACGAACTGGATTATCTAATTTATTTATAAGTGAGTACTTGTCGATATCATCAAGATTATCACCATGTATTCCAGGTATTTGTAGAATACAATTTAATAAATCAACTGTTAATATTTTCCCATTTTTGCCATTATATTCTTTTTCTGGAATAAAATCTAAGATTTTTGACAACTCAAAAGGCTTAATAGTATTACTAATTTTATCTGGTAATGCCTCTTTGGCATTGTGAGTTATAACTTTGTAAAGACCCTGTTTACACTTATCTAAATAATTCTGTATTGGTTGCAAAAGTATTTGAGGGTTGTCATTATAATTTCCTGTCGCGACAGAAAGAATTGTTGTATTATCTTGAAATTTTAATGTGCCATTCCAACCCGATGGGATTAACTCGGTTACATTGTAAACAGATGCAATTGCTTCTTTTGCAAAGCGTTTAAAAGAAGAATTGCTACGATATAATGTATCAACTAACAAGTTTAAAATATTTTGCAAATATGAATCATTTTTAATTGTTGATAGTATTTCCCCGAAATTAGCTCCAATAACAGAAAGTAACTCCTTCTCTTTTTCTAAATTGACAAAAGTTCTTCCTGTATTTACTTCAAATGAAGCATCTATAGCAAACGGCAAATTAATATTATTTAATTGAATTAACGGTGTTAACTCCCATATTCTTCTAATTTTATCTGAAAGAGGAATGATACTATTGTTTTCAATTTGAAAGGCAATTTTATATTTAATAGAGCCAGTATTTTGTGTAAATAACAAATATTTCTGATTATAATTTTTGTACTTATATACTTTTATATTGGCAGAATTAAAAACATGAGACTCATCTTCTTGGGGTTGGTATTGTTCATCATTTATTACTATTTTTTTAATTTTTTTGGAGAAAAGTGGAAGTAAAAATATATTATTTTTAAATTCATTTAAGACAGATTCAATATTTATTTCAGGTTTTAATTCTATTTCAAATCGAGTTTCATCTGGGGTTAACGGTTTGCTGAGTTTTATTTCATTACCATTGCCTTTCCCCTTTCCAGTATAAGGATACATGCCACCTAATATCTTACATATAATATCACCACTTGCTATTACAGGACTTTCACATATGGTATAAATACTCTTAAACCCTAATCCAAACCTTCCTGTATCACCATCATTAGAATCTTTATTTGTTGAATCAAAAGAAAGCATATTTATAAGGTCATCACATCCTTTCGTTTTCCCATTAATAGTGATATTGGAATTTATCTTTCTGCCGAAGTGACTAACACACAGGTGTTGATCATTAGTTTTTATAACAAAATCATTTAGTACTGAATGCTTATTATCGCTTAAATACAATTCATTTATACAATCATCAGCATTTTGGAATAGTTCAAATAAAACAGAAGTTGGACTATACTCATGACTTTTTATTATATTTACAACAGCATCATAGACATTTTCCCTAAAATCTTGATTGTCTATTAATAGTTCTCTTAATTTTTCTAAAGCATCTTGTGCTTCCTTTGATTCAGCATTTTCTTGATATTTTGACAACCAAATATTTGCATCCTTATTCTTTGTCATTTTAAGTCTTTTTAAAGTATATGGAAGGCCTTTGGTAATATAATTAATAGTATTATCAATAGTGATTTGATCTGAGTCATTAAATGTTTTAATGATTTTTTCTACTAGATTATTTATTCTTTCCTTTTCTGAATTTGCAATTGCTGCATTATAATAAACTTTGCTTAAGTAAAATTTATTGAAGAGTTCATGTATAATTTTTTGTATTGTTTTTTCTGCATCTTGTCCCAAATTATCTCCGACAGGAGCAAGATATATACTCCATTCTTTTTGTCCTTTTTCTATGCCAATATAATAATGTTTGGGATTACGTTTCACATCTATTGCTTTGAATGATAGTGATTTCAACCTAATACATGGATTTCTTAATATATATATGCCAGATTTGCCCTGCGGAAAATCTATTAGATCTTTTATTTCTTTATTTTTTTCAAGGACATTGATTCTATTCGGCTGACTTTGCGATGCAAGCATTCTGTATTCACCACCAAAGAAGAAAAGCAACAGATAAATTATTTTTAAATTATATTGGCTTTTCGTCCAACTTGATACAAAATTATCAATACTATATGAAACAAATGAATTCATATTTTCAGAAATAATTGAATTTATGTCTAAGCTATAATATGTCTTAAAAAAATATAACTCTCTTATATCAGTGGTATAATAATGGAGAGTTTTATATATATTTTCAGGCAATCGTTGAGAAGGATTAATAAAATCATTAATTGTTCCAACTATTTTATCAGGGCTAACCCAGTTCTCTCCATCAGCTGTTGGATAAAGAATATTATTTAAGACTTCAAAACGTGTTGTTCCGGGGCAATTAGTACTTAATTTACAGTAGTGATCTAATATGTCGCCAAATACTTGGATTGCAATTTTATTGATTTTCTTATTGCCATTTGCAGCCCCAGAAATATCTTTTAAAAGATTATACAATAATTCTAATGTAGGTCCATTGTTATTTTTAATCTTTTTATAATAGACTTCTAGTTTGTCTTGATACTCTTTAGATATCAAATTGAAAATTTTAAATATTGGTTCGCTGTCAGATTCTTTCAATAAAAAAATTAGATTATTAAGCGAATTTTCTGCGATAATATAATCAAAATAGCAGGCATTGGTTGATTTTTTAATAATAATATCTAAAATATTTTCAACTCTAAAGAAATTTTGATCAATGAAAAGCAATTTAATATGATTTTTTGCACTATTTCCCTTTAAATCATTAATAGTAACAAAATCATATTTATTTTTTAAGCAATTAACTAAAGCATCATTATCATCTATATTTATTAAAATCTTATCAGGGATAATCTGATTGGGACAACACTTTTTACCATTGTTTAATTCAATGCAAGGTTTGTCCATTAACTTGTGGCAACAGACATCATCTGAGAGCATTTGAACCGCATCGGAAAGATAATCTTGTACAATATATTGCTGATAATTAATAGGAATCATACAATCAGTTTGATTATATTTACTATATAAAGTAAACCAAAAACTCTTTTTATATTCTGAATCTGAATAACATAAACCAGAATCTTGTGCTAAAGAATTTTTATTCATTCCAGAGAGAATAAACTTATAGATTTCTTTAAAATCCTGCCTGTTTTTTATTTCATCTTTTATTTTATTTTTGTTGCTATTAATATAAGAAAGTAATGTGATAATAAACCTATCTTTTAGGGCTAGGTCTTTACATGGATTATGAAATAGCAATTCTTTTTGTCCACATAATGATAATAATATTCCATTTATATCCTCAGTTAATGCATTAACATTTTCCTGTATATAATTGACAGAAACAGAGTAAATATTTACTTGAGGATTAGTTTTAAGAATATATTTTAGATAAATTGTTATTAAATCTGTTTTTTCTTTTTGATGTTTAAATAATGCACTTGTTTTACTTATATTTATAATGTCTTTAATATTTTTATATGCTAAAAGTCTCTCTTCAGGTTTTTCATCTTTAATAAAAAAGCGGAATAATTTACAAACAACTAATTCATCATATTTACTCAAAATATTTTGAAGACTATCACGATTTTTATCATAAAGAGCATAAAATAAATGATGATGGAAATCGGGAGTATATTTGTTTATTTCTTGCCATAATATTTCCCTATTTGATAACCCTTTCCCTTTTATATTTAAATAGTCAGGAACAAACAAGATTTTCGAATCAGTTATTCCTATTCTTTCCTTCCATATTTTTTTTAATAGCTCCCAATTGTCATTAATTTTAACTGGAATAATTATATCATTTTGGTTCAAATTATTAATGTAATTAATTAAACTCGATAATTCATTGTTGGTTTTAATTTCATCTTCTAAGCTTTCATTTATAGCTTCTAAGCGATTTGCCGGATCCATTTGATACGAGCTTCTATCGCCAAAACAAGGTGTGCTTTCGGCTACATCGCGAAACGGACCATAATAACCACTAGCAAATTTGGTCGAA
>JAFXTY010000076.1 GCA_017535435.1 Spirochaetia bacterium
CTCGATGGCCCGGATACCCTTGGTCTTGGCGTTCTGGAAGGCGCTGGTGGCAACCTTCTTTGCAATACCCTTTGCGGTGCAGAACAAGATGAAGGTCTCGTCGTTGAAGTCCTGGAGGTTGATGACAGTGGCAATCTCCTCCTCAGCCTCGATGTTGAACAGGGTCCTGACAAGAACACCCCGACTTCCCTTGCCAGCCATCTCAGGAATCTCGTGGACCTTAAGCCAGAAGGCCCGTCCCTTGTTGGTGACAAAGAAGATATAGTCGTGGGTTGAGGCTATGAACAGGTGCTCCACAAAGTCCTCCCTGCCCCTGATCTTGGATGCCAGGGAACCTTTGCCTCCCCTGCTCTGGCTCTTGTATGCAGATACAGGAACCCGCTTGATGAAGCCCTGGTTGGAGATAAGGACGGCCATGTCCTCCCGCTCGATAAGATCCTCGATATTGAAGCCCTCCAGCTCGCTGTATTCAATCTTGGTGCGACGCTCATCGCCGTAGCGGGCAGCTATGTCGTTGGTCTCGCTCTTTACTACTGCCAGAATCTTCTCGTGGTGCGCCAGAAGGTCTTCCAGGTGATGGATAAGGGAAAGAATCTCTTCCATTTCTTTCTTAAGCTCATCTATCTGCAGGTGGGTAAGCCGCTTAAGCTGCATATCCACAATAGCCTGGGCCTGGATATCATCGAAGCCGAACCGCTTGCACAGCGCTGCCTTTGCATCGGCCACATCTGCGCTGGCCCTGATTATTGCCACAACCTCGTCAATGTTGTCCACTGCCACGATAAGAGCTTCCAATATATGGGCCCGTTCTTTAGCCTTCTTGAGCTCAAACTGGGTGCGGCGGGTCACAACATCATCCCTGTGCTTTACGAAATTCTGTATAAGTTCTTTTAATGTAAGGATTTGTGGGCGACCATCCACCAGGGCCAGGTTGATTATACCGAAGTTGGCCTGGAGGTCGGTCTTGGCATAAAGCTGGTTCAGCACAACCATAGGGCTGGCATCCCGCTTAAGGCCGATCACAAGGCGCATTCCGGCCCGGTCCGAGGACTCGTCGTTGGCATCGGAAATCCCTTCCAGGGCCTTATCCCTTACCAGCTCCTTGATCTTCTTGATTATGTTGGTGGTGTTGACGCCGTATGGGACCTCGGTGAACACTAATGAGATCTTGCCGTTGGAGGCTACCTCCTGCTCCTGCTTGGCCCGGATCACCACCTTGCCCCGCCCAGTCCTGTAGGCCTGCTTGAAGCCCGAGGTTCCATACACAATGCCGCCGGTTGGGAAGTCCGGTCCCTTGATATAGTTGCAGAGCTCATCCACTTCGATGTCCGGATTGTCGATATAGGCGCTGATAGCGTCTGCAACCTCCCGGAGGTTGTGCGGCGGCATGTTGGTGGCCATACCTACTGCGATACCTGTGGTTCCGTTACAGAGGAGGAATGGGAACTTGGCAGGGAGGACTGTAGGCTCCTTCACTGTCTCGTCGAAGTTGGGAACCATGTCCACAGTCTCTTTGTCGATATCCTTCACCATCTCCTCGGCAAGCTTGGCCATCTTGGCCTCGGTGTACCGGTAGGCGGCTGCCGGGTCGCCGGCAATAGTTCCGAAGTTTCCCTGGGGGGTTATGACTGTGTAGCGCTGTGCAAAGTCCTGTCCCAGACGTACCAGTGCATCGTAGACAGATGCATCGCCGTGGGGGTGATACTTACCCAGCACATCACCGACAATCTTGGCACACTTTCGGGTAGGCCCGCTGTTCACCAAGTGCAGCTCATCCATTGCGTACAGGATACGGCGGTGCACCGGCTTGAGGCCGTCCCGCACATCCGGCAGCGCCCTGGAAGCGATGACGCTCATGGCGTAGTCGATATAGGACGTCTCCATGGTCTTCTTCAGGTCGACCTCTTCGATCTTGTCAAATACCGTATCGCTTAACGGGGTATTCTCCTGGTTGATGTTCTTGTTGTCTTCCATATGTATTCCTATCTGTATATTGTAGTGTTATCTGTTTTCTTTGTTTATTGCCGTCGGGCCGGGGTTCCTGGCTTTTTGGGTTCCGGCTTTCGTTGTTTTCATGCATAATCTGTGAACTTTGATTTTTACATGAGCTTTTTGGACTGCTTTTCATGTAGTTTTATATTTTTTGAAATTTTACATGAGTTTTCTCGCTGCATTTTCATGTATTTTAATCATATCTGTTTTTTTACATGAGTTTTCCCAGCATTTTTTCATGTATATTTCTCCTTTTTAAAAATCTACATGATTTCCCCGGCTAATTTCTCATGTATTTTTATCATTTTCTAAAATTTACATGATTTATCCCGCTAATTTCTCATGTATTTCTATCATTTTTAAAAATATACATGATTCCCAGC
>JAFXTY010000077.1 GCA_017535435.1 Spirochaetia bacterium
GACTGATTTAGATTCAACACTGCGCAATCTGGGAGTGAAAACTGTAATAATCTCAGGAACCCAGTACCCCAACTGTGTGCGTGGAACTGCAGTAGATGCGCTGAGCTACGATTACAACACCATAGTCTGCACCGATGCCTGCTCTGCCCAGACTCAAGCTATAGCCGAGGCCAATATCCTGGATATGAAGAACATGGGCATCACCTGCATTACCTTGGATGAAGTGAAGAGGATGATATAATATACAAGAGAGGAATATTATTATTTAATTTCTTCAGATAAGATCTCTTTGATTATAGGCTTCAGTTGCTCAACTATTCTTGTAGAAATCATATTAATAAAATCATCTTTATTTGAATTTATAATGTTCTGTTCACAGCCATTAATATCAAAGAGCTGGGATGTTTGTATTTTAAGCACCTCGGCAATTTTATCTATAACGGTTGGTGGTGGAAATGAAGCCCCGCATTCTATCCCATTTATGTAATTATAACTTTTGTCAATCTGAATGGAAAGCCCTGATTGAGTAAGATTTGCTCGTTTTCTGAATGATTTGAGATTGTTTATGAATATTTTCTGAATAGTCATATACAAATTTTGACAGTTTCTTTCAAAAATAGACATAAAATTACAGGTATTTATAGGCTATATATTGAATAAACATGAGATTATTATGTAATATTTACATAATAATTTTATGTAAAGTTCATTTTTTATGGACAAAAACACTGTGTTTTGAGGAATATATGGCAGTTGATAAAGAGCGGGCAATAAGAGCAACGGTAAAAAGCGCCGTGGAAGGTTATGCAAGCGGTTTCTGCGATAGACATATTTCTGAATTGCATGATGAAAATGGAACAATAAACTCAAAGATTCATAATATTTTTATTTCAGCGTTGGGGCCAGAAATACAGTATTATTCTGCACTAGTCCGTTCTCTTGATTCAAGTTTAGGCAACATGCTTGAGACAATGGCAATCAATATAGCAACAATTAATTATGATGTTACCCAGCATGTAGAAGGTGTTCTATATGGTGAGCAGACAAAATATATTGCAAAAATACTAGAAGAATATAAACGCCATGCCCGTATTCCTGCTGTCCATGATTATGAAGGAATAACAAAATTCTCTAATAAAAACGATGTCATTACTAAGCGTCATGAAAGTGACTATTGCCTAAAAGACTTAGAAACAGGAATGCACTATTTGATTGAACTGAAAATTGGAGGCGACTTAGATAACAAGAAAGCTCGTTCTGAAAAAGAAGCGTTGCTTGAGCAGTATTGTATTCTTACAAACTCACTTGGGTCAGAAAAGAAAGTAAAAATCTATTTTGCAACTGCTTATAACCGTTATGGCGAAGGAAACGAATGGAACCAAGGAAGAGTTCTTCAATTTTTTTCAAAAGAAGAACTGCTCATAAGTTCAGATTTTTGGAACATGATCTGCAAAAGTCCTAGTGGATATGAAATTGTAATCGATGAATATAAGAAAAATGCCAATTTGATAATCGCGGCACTTAATAGGATTAAAAAGGCATATCTTCCAGATTCAAATAGGAAAATAAAGTGAGCGATTTACTGAACGGCAAAGATTGCTTTATCCAGAAAGGTGATAGTAGGGTTCTCATAAAGCATATCCCTGATAAATCTATTGATTTGATTTTTACAGATCCTCCATATAACATCGGAAAACATTCAACAGGTAATATCCCTCTGCCCGGGAGAGCTCCAATGAATAATGATGTAGCAAAATGGGACTTGGTTGAATTCTCACCAGAAAAATGGGCAGAAGATTTTATTCGCATTCTTAAGCCAACAGGAAATCTCTTTATTTTTACAACATATAATCAGCTTGGGCGATGGTATAACGCTCTTGACCATAGATTTGACACATCACAGTTCATGATTTGGCATAAAACAAATCCAGCTCCAAAAGTTTTCAAGGCTGGTTTTTTGAACAGCTGTGAAATGATTTTCTGCTGTTGGAATAGAAAGCATACTTGGAATTTTATTTCTCAGGCCGAGATGCATAATTTTCTAGAAAGCCCTATATGTATGCAGCCTGAACGTCTCACAAATCCTAAACATCCTGCACAAAAGCCTGTATCAATTCTAAAAAAAATAATCTCAATAGCTTCGAATGAAGAAGATATTGTTTTTGACCCTTTCATGGGTGTAGGTTCGACAGGAATTGCTGCACTTTCGCAGAATAGAAGATTTATCGGGTTTGAGCTTGATAATGATTACTATAAAGCAACAAAAAGACGTATAGAAGATTGGAAGCATTTAAATGGGAAAGTATAAAAATAATCTTTCTCCTATTATTAAATGGGCAGGTGGAAAAGAGAAAGAGCTTCCGATTATTCTTCAGTCGCTTCCTTTTTCCTTTGAAGATTACTATGAACCTTTTGTGGGTGGTGGTGCTGTTTTTACTGCTATTGATGCAAAACGCTATTTTATAAATGATAAATCTTTAGAACTCATCAATTTATACACAGCTATAAAGAATAATGATGAGGCTTTTTTTACTTTTGTTAATCTGATAATGAAAACATGGAAAGATGTTCTAAATCTTTCCAATACTCACTCTGAATTTATAGAGAAATATAAAAACAATAGAAATGATAATCTTAATACAAAAGGTGTTGCCGATTTATTCTTAAACGATTTTAATATCCTAAGCGTTGAACTATTAAAAGTCCTTGATATTTCATTTCCAAATCATGATTTGTTCTTATTTGAAATAAAAAAGAATCTCTTTGAAAAAATAGCACGTATGAATAAATTGGAAAAGAAGATTCACCCATTGTGTGATGAAGACATTTTACTAAACATTCAGACAGGCTTTTTGAGTGGTGTTTATATGTATTTCCGTGATTTATTTAATAATAAATCTATTTCACTCATCAACAGGTCTTTTGCTACTGCATTGTTCATGTTTATAAGAAATTATTCATATAGTGGTATGTTTAGATATAATGCTAAAGGCGAGTTTAATGTTCCGTATGGAGGAATTGGCTATAATAATAAAACATTAGATAAAAAAATTGATTATTATCAATCAGAAGAACTAAAAGGTTTGCTCTCAAAGACGGAGGTATTTAATTTAGATTTTGAAGATTTCTTGAATAAAACGAATCCTGGTGAGAAAGACTTTATGTTTCTTGACCCTCCTTATGATACGGAGTTCAGTACTTATGCGAAGAATACTTTTGATAAAAGTGATCAAATCCGTCTAGCTAATTATCTTATAAACGAATGTAAGACAAAATGGATGCTTGTCATTAAAAGTACGCCTTTTATCCTTTCTTTATATGAAAATAATAATTTAAATATCCATGTGTTTGATAAGAAGTATTTGGTTAGCTTTATGAATAGAAACAATAAAGATGCTCAACATCTATTGATTACAAATTATTAAATCTTAGAACCAATAATCCCGTCTTCTGCGGTTGATGGCCTTGTCTGTATAGAAGAAAAGCAGCAGGAATGTGGCAACCTTGAATGGAAGAATAAATACACAGTAAAGGACTATCTTAAGGAAGAGCCATCCAAGTTCCCATGCTGTCTTTGCCAGAGAAGCCAGAATAGCAAATATTATAAGGCCGGCGGTGGATTCTGGTTCCGGCTTAGGCTGGGAATCAACAACATACTCCCTGACCACTACCTCTTTCTGTGGTGGCGGGCAGTAGGGGACCATGGCAGTTGATGAGTGTGCGGATGTACTGGATGAATCCAGACTGGAATATGCCTGGTTTATGTATGATGCTGCAGTGTCTATATCGGTCCCCTGCTGTGTCATGAACACCTTTATAGCGGCGAACTTGTTACCATCATTATCCAAAAGAATAGCTTTGGCAGCCTGTAATTTTTCCTCTTCCATGGCCCCACTTTAGCACAGGGGGTGTGTCAAATAATGCTACAGGGAAAAATTATTTTCTACTCGAAATTTTCAGCAAAAATACCAAAAATTTCGATTAAGCCTTATCTCCGCTGTCAGATTCTGGCCAGCTCTTTCCCCAGCCTGTGGCACTCTTCCAGGTCTATCGGGAACTGTTTTTCACGTGCCTTTTTCTTGGCCTCCAGGTTGAATCCTGCCATGCTGTACTTGCTGTAATCTGATACCTGTGTAGTGTTGCAGGAGAAGTATGACTGCACTTTTCCATTCAGGAAGCGGAATGTCCCTTCTATCCCCTTGGCCATCGGTTTGATAAGGGTATCCACATATTGGCCGGATGCATTCATGGTGTAGATAAGCCCCACATTCACTTTGCCTGTGAAGTAGCTTGAGTAGTTGTCGTATGACAGCATGACAAATATAAGCCGCTCCAGAAGTGCTCTGAACTGCGCAGTAGGCTCGCCGAAGTAGATAGGAGAGCCGATTATAAGGGCATCGGCCTGGGTAATCTTTTCAATGAGCGGCGAAAGGTCATCCTTCCAGTAGCATTTGCACCGTACTGCACCCTTCCTCTTGCAGGCCAGGCAGCTGCGGCATCCTGTAAATTTAAGGTCGTACAGGTCTATGTATTCGGTTTCTGCGCCGGCCGATTCAGCCCCTTTCTGCGCCTCTTTCAAAAGCTTTGCTGTATTCCAGTTCTTACGTGGACTTGCATTGATGATTATCGCTTTCATATTATTCCTCCAAATCTTTTATTGCATCATAGAAACTATCATATGTTTTGGGTTTTATCTTACCGCTGGCAATATCTTCGGCTTCCTGCATTGCTGCAATTGTTTCTTCGTTGGGTTCCTCCGGGGCAACGGCCTGGAAGGGGAGCCGTCTCTGGACTACGCACTGGGTAAGGAATAGCCTTATGGCCGATGTTATGTCAAGCCCGATGGATGAAAGAATGCTTTCTGCGCTTTTCTTCAAGTTTGTATCTATTCTGGTTTGAATTGTAGTTGTTTTCATCGTTGCCTCTTACTTATAATATAATGTATTTGCAATGAGAAAGCAATATAAAACAATACAAAAGTATTACATATTTTGCAATAAAAAGCCCCACAGCGGGGGCTTCTTTTGTAATTTTTGACTTGTCAATCTTTGTAGTGAAGCACGCGGTTGGAACAATTTTTATTTGAGCAATCATAGCTTCCGCCGCCAGCTACCTTATCCAAAGCGTTTATGTCAAGCTCTATATTCTGGAGTTCATCAAGATAAGCCTCGGCTTCTGCCTTGGTGATAGCGACTCCTTCTTTCTTGGCCATGGCAATCAGTTCATCGGCAGTCTCGCACTTTGCTGCTTTTGTCAGCATATCTTTTGAAATCTTTGTCTTGTCAATTGGCATATATATCTCCTCAGTCAAATTTGCTTAAAAAAATCTCCGGCGGAAAAGACCGGAGATTGAAATTGCATTTAACTACAGATCAGATCTGGCAGGAAGCAACAGGTGTGACGCCGGCAGGCAGATCCAGTGCATCCTTGGTCAGTTTCCACTCTATGTTGTGGATATACTGCTTTGCAACTGCTGCAAAGTGGAGCATTGCAATACCCAGGTTCAGATCCCGGTCGATATCTGGTGTCAGAGCCTCTTTCTCGGAGAGCAGGTATACTGTAGAACCCTTGAGCAGGAATGAGTATGGCTGGAGGTTCAGGTAGCTTGGTGACTTTGATGCTGCGATGAAAGATTCCCAGAGGATGTCCTCGTAGAATCCAATCTTCTCGTCAAGGCCTTCTTTATTGCCATATTTTTCAATGCTGATAAGCTCATCTATGCTCTTTTTAGGAGCAAAGTAATGATGCTTTGCAGAAATCTCGATATTTGACATAGTGATAATGTTCAGATGGAGCCATTTGCGTGCCCGTTCTGCCAGACCGAATGCAGCTACTGCAACAACTTTCTTGTCAGTCTTGAGTGCGAGTGCTTCCTTGATCTTGCTGCTGTCTGTAAAGGTAAGCCAGCAGGAACCATAGCCTAAATCTCTGGCCTTGAGCATAAGGTCTTCCATAATATAGCCTGCATTGAGCTCTGCTCCCTGCTTGTCCTCGCTGGTCAGAACCATGTAGCTTGGACAGCCTACAAGTGGTGCGTTGTATCCGGCTGCCTTCTCAAGAGCCTCCTTGACATCGGACCCGGTGATTATAAGTTCTGTCTTTATATCTGGAATCAGGCGCAGACAGCTGTTGTCATGATATGCCTTGATTGTTTCAATAATATCGCCAGGAATTGCTTTTTCCTGGAAAGTCTTGTTAGAGACACGCTCTTCAATAAGTAAAGGATAATCCATGCTAAAATACCTCCAAAGTGCCCCTATTATATATCAGAAATGATTTTCTGTATAGAAGGGTTTAAAGCTCTTTTTCCAGCTTGAGTTCTTTTCCGTCCCAGCTGCACCGGTAGCCATGGCCGTTCTCGGCATACCACTGATGATACTGGCGGTCTGACCTTATAAGGCTAGAGAGGATGGCCATGATAGTGCCTCCATGGACCACAAAGACAGCCTGTTCCCTGTTTTTTTCCAGGCTCCATTTGTTTGCTATATCCAGAAAAGCCTGGGTGCACCGGATTGTAAAGCTCATTTTATCCTCGCCCTGGGGGACAGGACCTTCGCACATAGTGCTCAGCCATGCTTTATATTCTCTATCCTGTTCCATGTCTGCATGGGACTTGTTCTCGAACCGGCCAAAGTCCATCTCCCGCATATCTTCCACCACAATCTGCTCTGCTGCCGGAAACAGGATTGAGGCTGTCTCCCGGCACCGTGCCATGGGGCTTACGTAGACGCTATTGGCGGCAGGGTAGAGTTTTGCATCTTTCAGGTCGGTGAGCTCTGCCTTTCCTGCCTCGCACAGGCTCTGGTCTGTCCTGCCGCCTATAAAGCGCCGGAGAAGGTTCCCCGGGGTCTTTCCGTGGCGTATGAAGTAGATTCTCATCCCTTTATCCTCTGGCCTATTCCGCAGATGACCCGGGTGACGGTGCCGGCCCCCTCGGCCAGGATGCAGAGTGCTCTGCCTGTCTCTTCTCTCCAGATGCGTTCCTCCTGGGCGAGGGGATGGATGCCGCAGCCTATCTCGTCACTGCAGATCACCGCATCAGGATTCGATTTGAGAAGCTCCTTTGCATACTCCTGGGGTGAGCCCCCTTGAGCGAGGATCTGTCTGGTTACAAGGTGGAAATTGTCGATGTCCGGCATCTTTCCAGTCTCTTTTTCTGCCAGCTCTGCCTGTCCATGTCCAGCGCCGCCGATATAGAGTCTTATCATAGCCCCTCCTTATCCGCAGAGTCCTGCGCAGAGTATTGTGGCCAGCTCAGCCAGCTGCAGGAACCATCCTGCCAGATCTCCGGTTATGCCGCCGAACTTTTTATAGGCAGTAAGCCGATAGTATAGGAACACCAGCTCGTTCACGCACAGGATAAGAATTCCCAGCCATCCGCACAGGATGATGAGGGCTGCTGCACACAGAGCGATGTATAAGAGCATGAGTATTATGGTTGTCCTTTTTGCAGTTGCATCTGTAAGATTCTGGAGCATTCCCTCTTTCCGTGCTCCCTTGAACTTGACTGCCGCAAGACCGCTCAAGGCCCGGGAAAGGACAAAGCCGATGCAGACAGCTTCCAGAGCTTTCATGCTTGATACTGCGCTCCATCCTGCAAAGTATAGAAGGATATAGAGGGCTGCAAAGATGATGGCAAAGACTCCGGCGTGGGGGTCCTTGAGTATCTCCAGCTTTCTCTCCATGCTGGCCTGGGATGAGAGGGCATCCACTGTGTCGCAGAAGCCGTCCATGTGTATGCCTCCGGTTATGAGGAAGGGGATGGCTGTTGCAACTGCAGTTCCGATCAGGACCGGTGCCTCAAGGAGGGCTGCAAGAAAGAACCATAGGTATTCTACGCTCCCGATCACAGCCCCCACCAGAGGGAAGAAGCAGAGAGCATACTTCCTGGATTTCTCATCCCACTCAAAGGAGGGGATAGGGATGTGGGAGTACATCTGGAATGCGATGGCTATACTTTTCAGCATGGCAGTTCTCCTTTTATTCTGACAGGGATGCCGCACACCACTTCGACTGCTGTGTCGCAGCTATCTGCTAGGTGGCGGTTTATGGCAGTCAGCACTGATCTATAGGCTTTTGTCTCGGGGCTGTATGTTGCTCCATCAGATGCGATTTCTGCCGAGACAAATATTGTGTTTCCATTTTTAGAGATGAGTGGTGCAAGCTCTTTTTTAATAGATTCGGTCCAGGCGACAACTGCTGTGGCTGAAGGAAAGCCAGAAGATAAAAGGGTTGTATCCTGCGCTGCCGCAGTGTTTCCTGGGCTGAACATAAGGTTGGCCACATGGGTGGAGAGGCATTCTATAAGCATGGTCTCGCCGCCATCCGGCAGGTCTGCAAGCTTCCCCGGCCTCTCCAGGGTGACAAAGCCTTTGCCGGCTCTGAGGGCGTGGTGCCGTTCCACTTTTGCCTTATCCTCGTCATTTGCAACAGGCATGGTGGCCACATACACAAGGCTGCCCCCCAGCTTCTGGGCTATGCTCTCGGCAAAGGCAGACTTGCCGGAACCGCTGCCGCCGGTGATGAACACAGTCATTGCTGCTCCTTGTAAGGCTCTATGCCGATTGAGTCGAAGCTGTGGGTGCTGTTGTACACCGCCAGTGCCATATCTAGCATCGGCAGCAGCATGATGCCGCCGGTTCCTTCTCCCAGAGCCAAGTCTGCCTGTATCGGGGCCCTTAAGCCCAGTGCCACAAGAGCAAGCTGGCAGCCTGGCTCCCGGCCCATATGTGAAGGCAGCATGTAATCTATAGTACTGTATTCTATTCTTGTGGCGGCCAAAGCTGCCACACAGGAGATAAGGCCGTCCAGCACCACCGGCAGGTGCAGCTTGGGAGCGGCCAGAAGCACACCGCACATGGCTGCTATGTCGGCACCTCCTACCTTGGAAAGCACATCTACAGGGTCGGCGGGATCAGGCTGATTTATGTTGATACCTTTTCTTACCGCCTCTATCTTCCTTTTTAAGCCTGCATCTGAAAGGCCGGAACCCCGGCCGCATACTGTCTCAGCCTCTGTTCTGGTGAGCACAGAAAGGACGGCGGCGGCAGTGGTTGTGTTGCCGATTCCCATCTCGCCTATAACAACTATGCCGTTTCCATCCAGCTTGGCTTTCTCTGCTGCCTTCCGGCCTACCTCCATTGCAGCCAAGGTCTCTTCCCTGGTCATGGCCGGTTCTTTTGTGAAGTTCCTGGTACCGTGGCATACTTTGCACTGATGGATACCGGGAACATCATCAATCATACCAACATCATAGACCTCTACATGGGCATTTGCTTCCCGGGCCATCAGATTCACATTGGAAAGGCCAGATGCCATAGATGTGGCAACTGCAGTGGTCACTGTGTGGTCAGACTGGCTGACTCCTTCCTCCACCACGCCGTTGTCAGCGCAGAACACCAGCACGGTACGTCCTGAAATGTAGGGGCGGACAATTCCCTGGGATGCGGCAATTTTTGCAATCAGATCCTCAAGTAATCCCAGACTGTGGAGGGGTTTTGCCACCCTGTTCCAGTTGGTGACACACCCTTGAAAGATTTCCTTATAACTCACCTTATAAACAGAGCTCCTATTTGATAGACTGCCAGGGATGCAAGCCATGCCACAAGACACTGCCAGAATACTACGCTGACAGCCCACTTGGTTCCCAGTTCCCTCTTGATTGCGGCGATTGCAGCAACGCATGGGGTGTAGAGGAGGGAGAAGATCAGCATGGACATGGCCTGAAGTCCTGTGAGGACCTGAGTTACATCTCCGTCAAACAGCACAGCCAGGGTGGAGACTACGCTCTCCTTGGCCATGAATCCTGATATCAAGGAAGTACATATCTGCCAGCTTCCAAGTCCCACCGGTTTCATGATCACGGCGAAGGCACCTGCGATCACAGCCAGCATGCTGTCCTCGGAGTCAACCACCATATGGAAATTGAAATCGATGCTCTGGAGTATCCAGATGATCAAGGTTGCCACAAGAATCACAGTGAAGGCCCGCTCAAGGAAGTCCTTGGCCTTGGCCCACAGAAGCCTGACAATGTTGCCAGGACGGGGGAATCTGTAATTAGGCAGTTCCATCACAAATGGCACTGCCTCGCCTTTGAACAGAATTTTCTTGTAGAGTAGGGCAATCAGAATACCGAAGATTATTCCCACAAGATACAGCATGATCATTATATATGCACCGTTCCTGGGGAAGAATGCGCTTACGAAGAATGCATAGATAGGGAGCTTGGCGCTGCAGCTCATGAATGGTGCCAGCAGAATAGTCATACGCCGGTCTCGCTCGCTGGGGAGGGTCCTGGTGGCCATCACCGCAGGTACAGTGCAGCCGAATCCGATGAGCATAGGGACGATGCTCCGCCCCGAAAGACCTATCTTCCTCAGGAGCCTGTCCATGACAAAGGCAATTCGGGTGGCATATCCTGAATCCTCCAATATGGATAGGAAGAAGAACAGCGTGATGATGATAGGTATGAAGCTGAGCACGCTGCCCACACCACCGAATATTCCCTCTATTACAAGACCGTGGAGGAATGGATTCACGTTCATCACTGCAAGCAGACTGTCCACAACAGCAGTAACTTTTTCTATGCCGATTTCAATCAAAGCCTGGAGCCTGAGTCCGATCACGTTGAAGGTGAGGTAAAAGATAAGGGCCATGACTCCGATGAATGCGGGAATTCCGGTAAACTTGCCAGTAAGAATCCTGTCTATCTTAAGGCTTCTGTTCCGCTCCTTGCTCTCCTTGGGCTTGTGCACCGATGCGGCACACACCTTGCGGATGAACTGGAAACGCATCTCTGCTATGGAGGCATTTCTGTCCAGTCCCCGCTCTGTCTCCATCTGGGACACGATATGGAGTATAGTCTCTTTCTCGTTCTGGTCCAGTTCAAGGCGCTTGGCAAGGTCATCATCACCCTCTATTATCTTGTTCACTGCAAAGAGCAGGGGGATGCCAGCCCGTGCCGCGTGGTCCATTATAAAGAATGATATGGAGTGGATGCACCTGTGTACTGCACCGCCGTGGCTCTCTTCGTCGCAGAAGTCCTGCTTCCTTGGCGCCTCCTGATATTTTGCGATATGTATTGCGTGGTCAATGAGCTCCTCGATACCCAGGTTCTTTGCTGCAGAGATTGGGACTACAGGGACTCCCAGCATCTCCTCCATGGCGTTCACATCCACAGAGCCACCGTTGGCGCTGAGCTCGTCCATCATATTAAGGGCTACAACCATTGGTACATTAAGCTCCAATAGCTGCAGTGTCAGGAAGAGGTTTCTCTCTATATTTGTGGCATCCACGATATTTATGATAGCCTTGGGCTTTGCATCCAGCACAAAGTTACGGGACACCAGTTCCTCGCTGCTGTAGGGGGACATGGAGTAGATGCCCGGGAGGTCGGTGACAAGTGTGTCCGGGTGTCCTTTGATCACACCATCCTTCCTGTCCACTGTGACACCGGGGAAGTTGCCTACCCGCTGGTTCAATCCTGTAAGCTGGTTGAAGAGGGTAGTCTTGCCGCAGTTCTGGTTGCCCACCAGAGCAAATGTAAGCAGTGTTCCTTCCGGCAGGGGATTGCCTGTTCCTTTGGGATGGAACCGCCCTTCCTCGCCAAGACCGGGGTGGGGTGTTCCTGTGTGGGCTTCAATATAGTCAGGCTTATCAGCTGGTTTTTCTTCCGGCTTTGCCTCGTCATCAGGGGCAACCATTATGTGCTCAGCCTCCGCAAGGCGCAGGGTCAGCTCATAACCATATATCTGTATCTCAATAGGATCCCCCATGGGGGCGAACTTCACCACAGTCACTGATGTCCCAGGAATAAGCCCCATATCCAGAAGGTGCTGGCGCAATACTCCGGAACCCTTTACCGCTGTGACAACTCCGCTTTCTCCTATGGCAAGATCCCGCAATGTTCTGCTCATATTAATAATTATAATATATTAACGGCCCCGTGGCAAATACCTGTTTTCATCTATTTTCAGTTAGTTTGAACTAACCGCTTGACACTTTTTCATTTTGGAGTTAGTCTTTGCTAACAGTTAGCAACAGCTAATTAGTCATTGCTAACTAATATAGAGGGTTGTCATGATTCCACTAACATTTGCAGACAAAGGAACCACTTATTTTATAAAGAGAATACAAGGCAAGGACGAGGCGCGCCGGCATCTGAACAACCTGGGTTTCATTGAGGGAGAAGAGATTTCTGTAATCAATGAGCTGGCCGGCAACCTCATCATTGCTGTCAAGGATTCCCGTGTCGCCATAGACCGGGAGATGGCCGCAAGGATTGTAGTAGGGAGGTAGATATGACTTTAAGGGATTTGAAGCCTGGCGATACAGCCAAGGTTGTAAAAATCAACGGGGAAGGTGCCATCAAACGGCGCATCATGGACATGGGGCTTACCAAAGGAACCGGCTTCTCGGTACGGAAGGTTGCTCCGCTGGGAGACCCTGTGGAGATCACAGTGCGGGGCTATGAGCTTTCTATCCGCAAGTTTGATGCCGAGATGGTGGAGGTGGAGAAATGATAAGAATAGCACTTGTCGGAAACCCTAACAGTGGAAAGACCACTCTGTTCAACGCTCTCACCGGTTCGAATCAGTTTGTGGGAAACTGGCCTGGAGTAACTGTAGAGAAGAAAGAGGGAACATACAGGAGCGACAAGAATGTGGGTATCACAGACCTGCCTGGTATCTATTCCCTTTCGCCATATACACTGGAAGAGGTGGTTGCCCGCAACTACCTGATAAATGAAAACCCTGACGCAGTCCTCAACATCGTGGACGGAACCAACCTGGAGCGTAACCTGTACCTGACCACTCAGCTGGCAGAGCTGGGGCTCCCTATGGTGGTGGCTGTGAACATGATGGATGTTGTGGCCAAGCAGGGGGATAAGATTGATACAAAGAGGCTGGCCGCTGAGCTGGGCTGCCCTGTTGTAGAGATCTCAGCCCTCAAGGGAACCGGAATAGAGAAGGCTGTTGCCGAAGCAGTCCAGGCTGTGAAGAAAAAAGTCAAGATGGTCTCGCCTCACTCCTTCAGCGGCTGTGTTGAGCATGCCATTGCCCATATTGAGGAGGCTGTTCTCCACGACATGCCGGACGAGAAGCAGCGGTGGTATGCGGTCAAGCTCTTCGAGCGGGACAAGAAAGTGCAGGAGGCTCTCAAAATAGATAAGAGTGTCCTGGAACATATTGAGTCTGATATAAAAGCCTGCGAGAAGGAGCTGGATGATGATGCCGAGTCTATCATCACCAATGAGCGTTATACATATATCGCCTCCATCATAGGCGGATGCTATAAGAAAAAGAATGTGGGCAAACTGAGCACAACAGATAAGATTGACCGGGTTGTGACCAACCGCTGGCTGGCCCTCCCGATTTTTGCCCTTGTTATGTGGCTTGTCTACTATGTGGCTATGGTCACTATCGGTACAGCTGCTACCGACTGGACCAACGACAACCTGTTCGGCGACGGTTATCATCTGTTCGGAATCGGAGGCAGCGCCTACGAGGCAGCGGCCGAGGAATATGGCGACACCGCAGAAATACTCGGGGCTGCTGAAGCTGGCGAGAAGACCTATGTGACCATAGATGATGAGACCATGGAGGTTTCCGATCCTATCGAGATTACCGATGATATGGTTGCCGAGGCCAAGGCCATGGAAGAAAAGTATGGCGAGGAAGGGCCGGATCCTGCTGATTACGGTGTATGGGTTCCCGGTATTCCTGCCCTTATTGAGAAAGGTCTTGATGCGGTTGAATGTGCAGACTGGCTCAAGGGACTTGTTCTTGACGGTATTGTAGCCGGTGTGGGTGCAGTCCTGGGCTTTGTGCCTCAGATGCTTGTCCTCTTCCTGTTCCTGGCATTCCTTGAATCCTGCGGATACATGGCAAGAATAGCGTTCATCCTTGACCGTATCTTCCGCCGGTTCGGTCTTTCCGGTAAATCTTTCATCCCTATGCTGGTAGGTGTAGGATGCGGAGTTCCGGGAATCATGGCCTGCCGTACCATCGAGAGTGAACGGGACAGAAGAATGACAATCATGACCACCACCTTTATCCCATGCGGTGCAAAGGTGCCTTTCATAGCTCTGGTTTCGGGCGCTATCTTCGGCGGCTCTGCCTGGGTTGCGACATCAGCATACTTCATCGGAATCGGCGCAATCATCTGCTCCGGTATAATCCTTAAGAAGACAAAGATGTTCTCCGGCGACCCTGCTCCGTTTGTAATGGAACTTCCAGCCTACCACTGGCCGACTGTGGGCAATGTGCTCCGCTCTATGTGGGAACGGGGATGGTCCTTCATCAAGAAAGCCGGAACCATCATTCTCCTTTCCACTATCTTTGTATGGTTCTTCTCCTTCTTCGGCTGGACCGAGGGCGGCTTCGGAATGCTTGAGGAGGATCAGCTTGACTCAAGTATCCTGGCTAAGCTGGGCAGTGCCATCGCATGGATCTTCGCACCTCTGGGCTGGGGCAACTGGCAGGCAACTGTGGCTTCCATCACCGGTCTGGTTGCAAAGGAGAATATTGTAGGAACCATGGGAATCCTGTACGGAGGCGAGGAGACTTGGACAAATATGTCACAGGCTTTCAACCATCTGTCCGGTATGTCATTCCTTATCTTCAACCTGCTGTGTGCTCCATGCTTTGCAGCCATGGGTGCCATCAAGCGGGAGATGAACAGCGGAAAATGGACTGCATTCGCCATCACATATCAGTGTGTTGCAGCCTATATCGTAGGTCTGATAGTATATCAGCTTGGAATGGCTTTCACCGGCAGCTTCGGAATAGGCACTGTATTCGGTGCTGCAGCCCTGGTGTTTGTAGTGTATATGCTGTTCCGCAAGGACAAGTATAGGATTTAATTATGGGTACTTTAATAGTTCTGGCTGTGGTTGTGGCAATAGTTGCCGCAGCCATAGTCAGCATAATCAGAAAGAAGAAGTCGGGCGGCTGTGGCTGTGGCTGCAGCGGCTGCACCAAAAGCTGCAGTCAGAGAAAGCTGGACTGAAACAAGTTCAGTGTGACATCTTGGTAAGTTCTGCCTCGCTGGGCCGGATATAGATAGGGCCTGAGTTCTCAGGGTCCTGACTACCCCCTGCAAATAAAGCTTTGCCCAATGCGAGGCAGTTTTCTATATGGCAGCTGTTCCAGTCAGGAACCAATGTAAGCCTCTTTTCGGCAGGGTAGAGCTCCATAATGGCAGGGGCATAAGAGCCGGTGAGGAACACCTCGTCATATGTGGTGAAAATATCACCTAATTTGTTTTTCTCTATGTCGAGATAATCGGTGATACGCTTTCCATCTGCATATACAGCAGTGAACACCTTGCCGCTCTTTGCATCCAGAATAGGCATCACTGCACCTTTAAGGTAACTGTAGCCGTAAGATAAGATATCCAGAGTAGGGACTGATATCATAGGACAGCCGAAACCGTCGGCAAGCCCTTTTGCTATGGACATTCCGATGCGGAGTCCGGTGAAGGAGCCTGGCCCTTTTGCGCATACAATCAGGTCTGTGCTCTTCTTGTCAATTCCGGAGCTTGAGTAGATATGATCAATCTCCTTTAAAAGATTCTCAGAGTGCTTAAGACCAGCCTTGGCTGTGTAGCTGTAATACTTGTCATCCTGCTCCAGACAGATTCCCAATATCTCGGTGCTTGTGTCAAATGCCAGTGTGGTCATAGCTCGATTCCCTTTATTTCTATCTCCCGTTCTTCCGGGGTTATCACTTTTATGGTTATATTGATGATATCCTCAGGCAGGCTCTCTCTGATATTCTCACTCCATTCGATGACACAGACACCCCCTGATGTAAGGAGCTCCTTGCCTCCGGTCATCTCGAACTCGTCATCACTGGAGATACGGTACATATCCATGTGGTACAGAGGCAGCCTTCCTTCGTATTCACAGATTATGGTGAAGGTGGGGCTTTTGATGATTCCCTCTATTCCAAGGCCACGGGCAATACCACGGGTAAGCACAGTTTTTCCAGCTCCCAGCACGCCGTCCAGGGCAATGATGGAATTAGGCTTGAGCTGCAGGGCCAGTTTCCTGCCCAGGGCTTCTGTCTCGTCTGCTGTAAAGGTATGGAATATCACCATATACTCCTGTTTTTGAGAGTTTAAAGCATTTGCCAAAATAGTCAAGTCATAATATACTATAAATATGGACGATAACATTGTATTTATCAGATTGAGAGAAGATATGAAACGGGATATCAACGGTTTTACTGTGGATCCCGCAGTTCCTCTTCCTGTGGAGAAGCTTGCAGGAAAGGATGATTATGACCCCAGCGACTTATCCTGGGAGATGATAATTGCAGCCATGCTCAAGATTATGGCCTATGACCGGGACTACGAGCACATTGATTATTACCGCCAGTTTATCAAAGCTGTGAAGCCTGACCTTTTCAAGGAGATGACCCAGGTGGGTATCTTCAAGGCAGGCAACAAAGATTTTGCAATAGCAGAAGAGATTTTCATGGCCCTTGAAGGGCTGAATCCAGACGATATACCCAACATGCTCAACCTTGCCCGTGTGTACGAGGAGCATGCTAAAAGCTGCAAGGAATCGGGGGATGAGTGCTGCGAGGAAGAGTATTACGACAAGGCTTATGAAACCTACAAGCGGGCCCTGGAGAAAGATCCTTTGAATGCAGATACCCATTTCTATGCCGGTGCCTTCTACCTTAATCAGAGCAACTATGCCAAGGCAAAGGAGCACCTGTCTGACTATATCTCCCTTGGAGACAACAAGGAGAGGAAGGCGGCGGCTCAGGAGATCATTGATAAGCTGGAGAGTCACGACCTGGCCGACAACCTTTTTAAGGAAGCCTATGACTATGTTCACATGGATATGCTGGACAAGGGAATTGAGAAGATTAAAGAGTTCATCAAGGATCATGAGGATATCTGGAACGGATGGTTTGTGCTGGGCTGGGGATACCGCAAGGCAGGCCACTATGCAGAGGCCAAGGAGGCTTTCCTCAAGGCGCAGGAATGTGGCTGTGATACAGTGGATCTTCTGAATGAGCTGGCAGTCTGCTGCATGGAGACAGGGGATCTTGCCCTGGCTGAGAAATGCCTTAAGGATGCTCTTTTCAAAGACAGCGAGAACAGCAGAATTCTGATAAACTTCGGGCTTCTCTGCATTAAAAAAGGCGATAAGGAGCAGGCCAAGGGCTTCTTCAGGACTGCCCTGGAATTTGATCCTGACAACAAATATGCAAAGAAATATCTGGAAGAAATAGGAGATTGACTATGAGACGCATCGGTTTGATTGTGGCAATTGAAACAGATTCTATATTTGCCCACTATGGCAAGCTGGAGAAACTGCCATGTCCAGGCGGGTTCAACCTTTATATTCTTCATAAGCCCAACTGCGACCTTTATGTTCTCCACACAGGGGTGGGAGAGGTGGCCGCCGCCGCAGGAACCCAGTACCTGATTTCCGAATGCAAGGTGGAGATGGTGGTCAACTTCGGAGTTGTGGGAGGTCTGACCCAAGCTATGGAGAAGCAGCGGCTCTGCGTGGTGCAGCGTGTAGTGCATTACCGGTTTGATGCAACAAAATATCTCCCTGTGGCAGTGGGGCAGGTACCACCCCATGAGGATGTCTATATCTATACCGATAAAAACCTGGTCAACCAGGCTCTGATACTTAACTCCGAGCTCTGTCCGGCCACCTGTGCCTCGGGGGACTGGTTTGTGGACAGCGCTGAGGATAAAAGGCAAATTCATACCGATTTTGCCGCTGATATCTGTGATATGGAGGCTGCCGGAATAGTGCTGACTTGCGAGGCCAATGATGTTCCCTGCCTGATGCTCAAAGCGGTGGCCGACAGCCTTGCCGGTGGTGGAAAAGAATTCTGGAAGGAGCTCCAGAGCGCTGCCCTTGTATGCCTGCAGACTGCTGATAAAATAATTGAAAATCTGTAAAAAGGGGAAAATTATGCCTATCGATAAAGGCAAATTGACTAATGAAATGATTATGATGGCCATGCAGTGTAAGAACGCTGATGAATTGGTTGCACTGTCAAAGGAGAGCCGCCCTTTTCGTCATATGCTGCCGCTATCTCGGAAAGAAGGGCGGTGATTGCCTCCTTGTTGAAGAATATTTCCCTCATTTAATTTTCTGTGATTCCAGATAGTACCGTTTTTCCGGTGCCTCGCCGATGGAGAAGGTCTTCCGCGGGTATACACCCTTGGTGGAAAGCCGCTTGAAGAATGTCTTCTTGCTTATCTCCGGCAGCAGGAAGCCCATGGCCTTGTCCTTGCCTGCCAGCTCTTTAAGATCCTCGTCGCCGTGGATGTAGTCGATGGAAGCCTCCGGGTGGGCCTTCAGGTACTTATCCAGGAAGTTCTGCAGCTCCTCAGCTGCCAGGATATTCTCTCCCTCCAGGGTGATGGTGCAGGCTTCGCCTTTGATGACTACGCCTACTTCCATCGGATTTTCCGATGCCTTGATGCAGCAGGAGCAGGATTTCTTTACGGTAAACTTGAGTGCTTTCTTAAGCTCCTCGAAGAGCTGCTGGGGATCCACATTGAACATAACCTTGTGGATAGGGTGGAATATGATTCCAGGGCTGTTGATGTTCACAATCTCTGCCATTGCCCACCGGGCCGGGCCATCCTTTACGCCTTTGGCTTTGATAGCTTCCCAGGTGTTCTTGGCTGCTGCCAGGGAATGGTTTCCGTCGCCCATTGCAAACAGCGGATTGTTCTTAGCCTTGAGAGCCAGGAACTTCTCTGTGATAGTCTTCATGGCCGGGTCGGTGGCCGGGATGAACCAGCCCCTCAGGTGGCCGCCCTTCTGCATAAGGGTGAAGTCATATATCTTCTTGAAGCTGTCACGGTTCTCGTACAGATCTTCAACCAAGTGTTGGTCCTGGTCGTCAATGAACACCAGGATATGGGGCATATCCAGGGCTGCGTTCTCCCGGATCTTCACACGCACCGGAAGCCGCTCCACAACAGTCTTCTCTGTAGGCTGGATAAGGCTGGTTGTTCCTTCGCTGTAATCGTACTGGTCCAGGTCCAGGTTCACCAGAAAGCCTATCCGGGCCGGGCTGAAGTCGGTCTCCCGCTCCACCAGCATAAAGCCGGCAGGCAGCTTCTTGAGCACTCCTGTTGCCAGGTATTCATCCATAGTCTTGTTGATCTGTGGAATCTTCTTGTCCAGATCCACTTCCTTAAGGTAAACCTCTGGCAGGAACAGGTTCAGTGTAGAGGGGCTTCCTCCTACAAAATCCTCTGTCTCCTTCCAGTATGCATGGTTGGAGGTGAACTGATCTCCGGCAATTACTGCCCATTTTTCAAATGTGGTTTTGGACTCATCTGGTACATATATCTCAGGAATTCCCACTCCTGCGTCCTTCAGTGTGCTCAATGGTGTCTCTCCTTTTAAAAAGTCTTATTTATTTTCCCACAAAAGGGCTGGTTTTGCAACAGAAAATTTAAGCAATTCCCAAACTGAAGTCGCCCACAATCTTGAAGAAATCCTTGTCTTTCTTGATCTCCAGCTTACGCTCGGGGAAATATACAGGCAGCAGTTCCCTGAACTTTTCCACCGCGTCGGAAAAGATAGTCTCCCGCACGTCATCGGGTATATGTGCCAGGGTCTTCATCTCCACTTTGAGTATGTAGCCCCGGCCAAGCTCTGAGCCATAGCCAGGGGTAAAGTCGGCCCTGACGCTGAAAAGGCCGTCGGCCTGAGGGTTGGAAGTCTCGTTCCGTTTGGGCCGCACCGGGTGGAGGGGATAGAGATCACCATACTTGTCCTCTATATAGTTATCCACGGCATCCAGCATAGCTTTCATCTGGTTGTCGAACTGTATCATCTTGGGATGGTCTATCATGCTTTTATTATATGGTAAAAATGGCTTGTATGCAAAGTCTTGATATTAAATTTATTTGTCTTTATGATTTAAGTATGAGTGATGAGATGCTTCTGCTTGTGGACGAGGAGGGAAATCCTGTAGGACAGGCTCCCCGGTGGAAATGCCACTCCGATACAAGCCTTATACAGCTGGTGGTTCACCTTGAGGTCTTCAACTCCAAGGGCGAGATTTTTCTTCAGCGGCGGTCCCCGACTAAGGATATGTATCCTGACAAGTGGGATACAGCTGTGGGTGGTCATGTGCGGCCGGGAGAAGACCCTTTCGAGGCCCTGGTCCGGGAAGCCAGGGAAGAGATAGGCATTGATGCCTCCAAGGCTAAGTATTTCACCAAGTTTCTCCACCGTATGCCTAAGGAGACAGAAGTCAGTTTTCTCTATACCCTGGTGTATGACGGAGAGTTCAATATAGACCACGACGAGGTGGTGGATGGACGCTTCTTCTCTGTGGCCGAGATCAAGGAAAAGCTGGGAACCGGCTTCTTCACTAAGAACTTTGAGCGGGAATTCGAGGTATTCAATAAATAATATGTGGAACTATGTATGGCCTATCGGACTGATTGTACTGTCCAACATTTTCTATCACATAACTACAAAAACCACACCCCATGAGGCAAATGCGTTCCTCTCCCTTACTGTGACTTATCTGGTGGGTGGAGTCTTGTCTTTCCTGGCTTATTTTATGACAGTGGGCAAAGGAAGCACTCTCAGACAGGAACTTATGAACCTCAACTGGTCATCCTTTGTGCTGGGAATAGCTATCGTCGGTCTTGAGGCAGGGTTCCTTTTCGCATACCGTGCAGGCTGGAAAATCAGTATAGCTCAGTTGGTGGCTTCTTCAATTCTTGCCATAGCCCTTATCTTTATAGGGCTTTTCCTTTTCAAAGAGAACATAACACTGCGCCATATCATAGGCATTATCGTGTGCCTTGCGGGGCTGGCTATAATCAATCTGAAATAATCAGCTGATAGCCTTGAACCAGGAGATTCAGGCACTACGGCAGCAGGAATTCAGTAAAAAAGCCCCGATTAAGGGGCTTTGATTTGTCAATCGGCATAATATATTTCCTTTTAAGCAACCTGAAAATTATTACAAGTATGGCTAGGACATTGGTCGAATTCAGAATTACGTATCCCACGGGCCAGTTAAGTCAGAATAACAGTTGCCACCGGCAACCTTATCCAGGGCAGCATTGTCCAGTTCTACATTATCCATCTCTGTCAGATATGCCTCTGCCTCGTCTTTTGTGATTTCCATTCCCTCAGTCTTAGCAAGGGCAATCAGCTCATCAGCGGTCTGACACTTCATTGCTTTCTCAAGCATCTCTTTTGTTAACTTTGATTTGTCGATAGGCATAATATATTTTCTCCAACTCATTTATATATACGAATTTCATCTGTCAAAATTGACAGGTTCTAAAAAAAAGCCCCGATCGTGGGGCTTTATAATTTAAAGTAAACACCTGCGGCGGTAAATTCTCTGTATGTCCGATCAGCTGTTGTATTTCTCCAGATCCAGCATTTTCTCGTTTCTGGCTACGATGGTAGTAACTACAGCGTCACCGGTTACGTTGGCACAGGTCTGCATCATTCCAACCAGCGGGTAAAGACCCATGATAAGGCTGATGGATTCTGCCGGAATACCGATCTGAGGCACCAGGAGGGAGATACATACCAATGCGCCGCCAGGAACTCCAGGAGCACCTACAGAAAGCACGATGATTGCTATGAACAGGGAAAGCAGTACGCTTCCTGTCACAGGGACACCGAAAATCTTACACATGAAGAGGGCAGAGATGATAAGAGTGATACAGGAACCATCCATGTTGATTGTCGCACCGAGAGGCAGAGAGAAGGAATATACTTTCTTGGATACTCCCATTGTATCGGCCTGCTTTATGGATGATGGCAGGGCCGCATTGCTGGATGCAAAGGAGAATGCAGATATCATTGCCGGATAGTATTTTGCAAGGAACTTAAGAGGGTTAAGCCGTCCCAGAAGCATAAGCAGCATTAAGTACACACAGATCATCAGCACATCGCCGATGTAGATGACAGGCACCCAGGTGATGACATGAAGCAGCTTGCTGAAATCCAGGGCAATCATCATCTTTGCCATGGCGCAGAATACAACCAGCGGAATAAAGCCCACCAGAACTGTGGTGATCTTGGAGCATGCGCTGTTAAGCACAGAAAGGGCAGCCCGCAACTGAGGCACCTTCTTTGCCAATGCTGCGGCGGCAAGACCCAGAACTACAGCCATGAAGATAAGCTGCAGCATATCAGATTTCTGGAACGGGGTGATTATATTGTTTGGAATTATTCCCACAATAGTATCTTTTATAGATATTGTTGCATTGGCTCCTTTTGCAATAGTTGCAGCTGCGGCGTCAGTGACTGCTCCTGCCAGGCTGGGGTTACCGATAGGGAATATCTGATAAGTGCCTAAGCCCACAAATATTGCTATGACAGAGGTGAAAATATAGAAGACGACAATCTTGCCTGCGATTTTTCCCAATGTCTTCAGGTCGCCGAAGTCAGCTATACTTGATGCTACAGAACAGAATACCAGAGGAGCTACAATCATCTTCAAGGCATTCATGAACATGGTGTAGACAGGGGTGAAAAGGTTCTTGGAGAATCCCTTGGAGACATTGCCTGGAAGGAAGTTGTGCATAAGAATACCCACTGCAACACCACCTACGAGAGCAAGGAGTGTAAGGATAAGGGAGTGGAACTGGGATGTCTTGACCCTGATCACAGCTCTGTTGTAGCCGTGCTCGTTGGTGACCTTCAGGTTATCGGCATACAGCTTGTTGATCATCTTGCGGATGACATCGTTTGCCTCTGCATCCTCCACACCCTGACCAAGCAGAAGATTCTCTTCTATATCGCTGCTGTCAAAAGCCTCGCCCCAGGCTGACAGGCGGATATCCACATTTCCTAAAAAGCCACCGATGGAAACCCATACTTTTGTTCCGTCCGGAGCATTGTCCATCATTCTGGCCAGCACGTCCTCGGCTGTCAGCAGAGTGCGGGCAAGCTCCTTCTTGTGCACTTTCCGCTTGATAAGTTCATTCCGTATATATTCAATTGTTTCTGGAATTTTCTCCATGTTGAGGTCGATTTCCAATTTTTTCATATTTTTTCCCCTTATGTGGCTATTCTAAATGGCCTTTGAAGATTCGTCAATAATAAAGAGTTTTCCCTTGCAATTAAAAATTGATTATTCTATCATTAAGAAAATCATGGCACAGGGCCCATATCATGCAACAGACAGAATAGGGACAGACAATATACGTCACCTGCTTCTTTCTTTCTCAATTCCTGCAATTGTGGGAATGGTGGTGCAGGCTCTCTACAATATTGTAGACCGCATCTATGTTGGCCAGGGAGTAGGGC
>JAFXTY010000078.1 GCA_017535435.1 Spirochaetia bacterium
AATCTGTCGATCAGCGGAACAGCCATGTTCATAAGTACGATAGCCAGGGAAACGCCTTCCGGGAAGGAACCGTAGAACCGGATGAGGAATGTGAGGAAACCGCATCCGATACCAAAGATAATCTGTCCCTTGGAGGAAAGAGGTGTGGTGACCATGTCGGTGGCCATGTAGATGGCACCCAGCATAAGACCGCCGGAAAGCAGGTTGAACAGCACATCGCCTGTGAAGAGGCTGTGTGTGAACTTAAGTCCGCCGAACACCCATGTGAATACTGCGAAGGTAAGCAGGTATGCACCAGGAATCTCCCATGTGATGACCTTGCGGTACAGCAGGTAGATGCCACCCAGGATAAGGAGCAGAGCAGAAACCTCGCCGATACAGCCGGAGATATTACCAAGGAAGAGATCCATATAGCCTACTTCGTAGCCAGCCTGTTTCATATATTCGATAGGACCGGATACTGAACCTGTGAAGTCCATCATTCCAGTCTTTACAAATCCTAACGGAGAAGCGCCACCTACGGCATCGATGGTGGCAAAGTTTGTGCATGGAGCACTCCATTTTGTCATGTAGCTTGTCCAGGAGAAGAATACAAAAAGTCTTCCACCCAGGGCCGGGTTCATCCAGTTGCATCCTAAGCCGCCGAATGCCCACTTAACTACGAGCATTGCGAAAAGGGATGCAAGGAACGGAATGAACAGAGGAACTGCAGGAGGCATGTTGTAACCAACCAGAAGGCCGGTGAGCACTGCAGAATAGTCTGTAAGGGTAAACTTCTTGAAGACCTTGCACATGATATATTCGCCAAGCACTGCACCGATTATGGATACAGCGATAACGACAAGCGCTTTGATTCCGAATACAACTACACCCCAGATACCTGCAGGAATCAGTGCGATGATCACATCCAGCATGATCCGAGAGGTTGAATCGGGATGATGAAGATGCGGGGAGCTTTCAATTATAAAATTATTGTTCATATTCAACCCTTCTTTGGTGGCTTTGGTGCCATTCTCTTTCCAAGTCTGAAGCCCTGGACAAGCGGAATATTTGCCGGGCAGACAAATGCACAGCAACCACACTCTTTACAATCCATCAAGTTCAGCTTAAGAGCATCTGCATACTTTCCGGAATTGATCTTCTTGAACAGCTTTGTAGGCTGAAGTCCGATAGGACATGCCTTGAGACAGCGTCCGCACTGGAGGCAGGCTGTCCGCTGGCCCTTCTTTGCCTCTTTTGCAGAGAGCACCAGGATTCCAGATGTTCCCTTGATAACCGGGGTATCCAGATCGCTGAATGTGAATCCCATCATAGGACCACCCATAATCAGCTTCACAGCGTCGTCGGTGAATCCGCCGCACTGCTCCACCAGGTCGCCCACTTTGGTTCCTACCTTGACCAGGTAGTTGCCAGGATTCTTGATTCCGCCGCCTGTTACAGTGACTACTCTCTCGTACAGCGGCTTGCCGAGGGCTACAGCCTCGTATACAGCATTGACTGTTCCAACGTTGGATACAACTGCGCCGATAGCGATAGGAAGCTTTCCGGAAGGAATCTCCTTGTCGATGACAGCCTTGAGAAGCTGTTTCTCGTCGCCCTGAGGATATTTGAGCTGAAGGGGAACAATCTCGATGTCGCCGCCGTTCTTTGCAGCAAACTCTTCCATCTTTTTGATTGCATCGGGCTTGTTGGCCTCGATTCCCACAAAGATCTTAGGAGCATTGATAGCTTTTGCGATAATTCTCATACCGATGAAAAGCTGCTCTGTCTTCTCCAGCATAAGCCTGTGGTCTGCAGTCAGGTAAGGCTCGCACTCAACACCGTTGATAACCAGGGCATCAACCTTGGAATCTGGCGGGATGCTGTATTTTACATTCACAGGGAATGTAGCTCCACCAAGACCTACAATACCAGCAGCTGCAATCTTATCTACGATTTCCTTCGGGGTAAGCTTTTCCCAGTCCGATGCCTCGAACTTGACCTCGCCCGGTTTGAAATCTTCAGCTGTCTCCACAACAACTGCCTTGGTCTTCATTCCGCTTGCCAGGTAGATATCCTTGATCTCCTTGACAACACCTTTTACTGAACAGTAAATGTTAGCAGAAATAAAGCCGGCAGCCTTTCCGATAAGCATACCTTCGTTTACTTCGTCCCCTACCTGTACTAAACATTCAGCAGGAGCGCCGATATGCATGGACATAGGGAATATCAGAGTGCTCTTAACCTCCGCATTGCGGATGGCTATAGCATTTGACAGTTCCTTATGGCCCGCAGGATGTACACCACCTTTTGAAAAAGTTTTCATGCCGTTTACCATTTTCTCCTATTAAGAAGTATTATTAATTTGTTTAGTTTCATAACATCATATCCTCATTTCAAGAAAAGGTAAACTGGGTAATCGATTAATTTTGGCTATGATAAAAGGGGAAAAAGTGATATGATTCACTTTATGAAACAAGGAAAAAACATATTTAGACCTATCGCTTTTGCAGTTTCTGCAGTCTGCATTGTCCTTACCATGCTCGACTGCCCAAGGCATGGGGAGCTTTTCTCCTACTTCACCATCCAGAGCAATGTGATGTGCCTTATCCTGATGTTCTGGAAACTGCGGAAGGAGCCTCCTGCCATATTCCAGGGGCTGGCCACCGTGTGCATAACCCTCACCTTCCTGGTTTACCATATTATGCTTCGACCGGCAGGCTTCACCATAGCCAACATGGGAAATCTTAAGAATATATCCAATCTTTTTGCCCATTATCTGGTGCCTGCATGTGTATGGATTGATTACCTGCTTTTCACCCCGAAAGGAGGCATGAAAGTCTATTACCCCCTGGCCTGGATCTGCTACCCGCTTCTGTACCTTGCTTATATCAAGCTGATCTACAGGCCTATGGGCGGCACTTTCATAGTTGAAGGAGAGCTCAGCAGTGTTCCTTATTTCTTCCTGGACACCGAAGTTCTGGGAATCGGAGGAGTAGCTCTCTGGTGTGTTGCCATAGCTGCAGTAATCCTTCTCCTCTCCTATCTGTTTTTACTTCTGGATAAGCTTCTGTCACGTTGACTATATTCTTTAAATATATTATACTGAAGAGTTAGAGAAGTGGAAATCACCGTGGAAAAGAGACCCGAAATCTTGCGTCAGGAAGCAGTCAACTATATCAATATAGGCGACCTGGAGAAGGCAGAAAAGAACTTCAAGCTCCTGCGTTCCATGGATATGTCCGACGAACGGGTGAAGACTGACACCATGTACACAGGCTTCTGGCTTTCCAGAAAGCTCAAGTACAGGGAAATCGAGGACCACTACAAGAGAGGGATTTTCATACTCCGGCAATGGAAGGTGTTCCAGGATTTCATAAAGGATCGGGAACGGGATGAGAAGGTCTATTCCGCCATTAAAGCCAGAGTATTCAGCCAGGCGCTGTACAGCTTCTCCCGGTTTGCCAGCGAATCCAGGATTTCGGATTCCGCCACCCTGTTCCATATCGGGGTGTGCTATAAGAATATAGGCAACTACCTGGAGGCAATACGTAACCTGGAGGCGGCCAACACCAAGAAGAACAGCGATGCTGCCGTTCTTGCCGAACTGGCCGACTGCTATGAGATGGTGAACGAGACCAGGATGGCCAGGGTGTTCTTCAGGGAAGCTTTCTACATAGATCCCCAGAAGGTGGACCTTGAGAATCTGGAGTCCGGGATGATTCACCAGCTTGCTGATCTGCTCAGGAGCATGGGATACACCGGAGCAGAGCTTAAGGAATGGATTCCTGTCTATGGGGTGCTGAAAGGGGTATTCGATATCAAGAGGGAACTTCGGCCGCTGGAGACAGCACAGCTCAAACAGTCCATAGTGACCTTGGAGACTGCCCTGAATGACGAGGAAAACAAGGAGCTGAACATCCCAAGGCTTATAAACCGGTATTTCTGGCTTATAGATTTCTATGACATTATAGGAAATGACAGCGGTGCAAGAGAGAACACGCTGAAGAAAATACGGGATTTAAACCCGGCGGTATATGAACTTTATACAAATTGATAATGGAGAGAATTGAAATGGATTCAAACATTACTGACAAAATAAGCCATCTCCTCAATGAGGAAAAATGGACCCGTGCTGCAATAAGCAGCTTTTCTGTGTCTAACTTCGAGGAGCTGGACAGCATAATCAACGAGATTGCTGACGACGAGACAAAGGAAGCTGTCCTCCAGGACTGCGAGGAGCATCTTGCCCATAACAAGAACAGCATCGTCGGCCTGTATATCTCCGGAACCCTCACACTCTCCAGGAACAAACTGGACGATTCCAACATGCTGCAGCTTATCTCGTTGTTCACCGATGCCAGCAAATGGAATGTGGCAGAGATGCTCTGCAACAAGATGCTTGCATATGGAGACAACAAGTCTGCACTCAAGATCCTGGCCGACTGCTATAAGGAAGAAGGACAGGAAGACAAGAAGATCGCCACATGGGAGCGGATCATCCAGGTTGACCACGAGGAGACTGATATAGTCAAAGCCCTGGCCGAGAAATATGAGGCCGATGGAGATATGGGGAAAGCCATCAGCTATTACAAGAAGGCAATTCTCCGGTATTCCCAGAAAAAGCTCTATAACAACATGAAGGAAATCTGGAACAAGCTTCTGGAGATAGCACCTGATGACCTGAACTTCTTCCACTACTTCCTCAAGAAGATAGGAAGAACCATCCAGCCCGAGAAGATTGCTATACTTATGGACGATCTGTACAGGCACTACAAGACCCTTAAGGACTGGGACAATGCCATCGGCATGCTCAAGGAGATAATCGCCCTCAACTTCAAGGGAGAGGAAGTAAGAAAAGAGATCATAGAGTGCTACACTGCCAAATATGGCACCCTCCCCCACTTCCAGAACGCCCTTAACGACTCCAACCTGTCCCAGAGCTGGAGACCGCTGAATGACGCTATAAGCGACTTTGAGAAATACATCGACTTCGCAAAGGGCAACTTTGTGTACCACAACGACTGGGGAATCGGTCATATCAAGGCGGTCAACGATGAGTTCATGATCATCGACTTCTTCAACATGGATACAGGAAAATCCATGAAGGGAAAAGAGATGAAAGTGAATGAGAATACACTCTCCATCCTTCCTAAGGATCATATCTGGGTAATCAAATGCACACACAAGCTTTCCGAGCTTAAGGAGATGGTGAAGAATGATGTCAAGGGAACACTCAAGACTATAATAAAGAGCTTTGACAACTGTGCAGACAAGAAACTGATCAAGAGGGAGCTTACCCGGAAGATCAAGACAGAGGGAATCCTGAACGAAAAAGAGTGGGCATCCTGGTCTCATCTGGCCAACGATATTCTCGACAAGGATCAGGATTTTGGAGAAGTTCTTGGCAAGAAAGGCTTCTATGAAGTGATGTTGAATCAAATTTCACCAGAAGAAAAACTCTTGACAAAATTCAAGAATCAGAAGAGCTTCTTCGACAAAATTGATGTTTATCAGAGTTACCTGAAGAAAAAAGAATTAAAGAAAAATGAATCCTATAATGAGATGCTGGACTATTTCTACAATGTATACAGAACCACAGGAAACCTTGGAGAAAAGGTAAGCAGCTGGCTTATCCTGGATAACACAGACAGCAGTCCATCCGAGTCCTTCACCGATTTCTACGGGCAGATTCAGAATGTGACAGAGACTTTCAGCGAGATTCCGGAAAAACAGACATTGCTCAGAGATGCTTTCCTGAAGAAAATCAACGAGGCTGTCCCAGACTGGCCAGACATCTACTGCACCCTCTTCCCATACCATCTCGACTCCTTCATTCCAGACACACTTATTGCAGCTGGTCATGAGGAAAAAATCAAGGATTTGTTCAAAATGATTCTGGACAAATACAAGGCAAATAAAAAACAGTTCGTATGGATATGTGAGCATGAGAATGTCTATCCATTCATTAAAGAGATCATGCCGGATCAGAAAAAGATCATCACCGAGATGATATGGCTTCTGGACACCACCAACAGGGATATTGCAAACAAGAACAAGAAGAATTCCGTGGACGACCAGAAAATAAGCAAGAAAATAGAGCAGTACCTCTTTGCTCCCCTGGACAAGAAGAAGAAAGATAGCGGAAACAGGATTGCTCCGTTTATCCTGGATGTTGACAAGAAAGAGGCAAAGCAGATGCTGTTCCGGCTTGAAGGTATAGCCGGCTTGGACGACAAGATTATTGAAGGCATCAGAGATCAGCTTAAGGACAAATATCCAGACCTTATCATGGAGACAGAACAGCCTCTGGAGGTTGTATACAGCAGCGGACTTATTGTCACCCAATCTGGCCTGGACAAGAAGCAGGAAGAGCTTAAGTATATCATGGAGGTCGAGATTCCTAAGAACTCCAAGGAAATCGGTGAGGCTATCGCACGTGGAGACTTGAGTGAGAACGCCGAGTACAAGTATGGAAAGGAGAAGCAGGAGCAGCTCAACAAAGCTGCAGGCAAGCTGACCGAAGATATCAGCAATGCCCAGGTATTTGACAAGGCCAACCTGAACCTGGACAAAATTTCATTTGGAACCAAGGTGACCCTGCTCAACCTGGATACAAACGAGAACATTGTTTATACCATTCTTGGACCGTGGGAATCAGATTCAGATAAGAATATCATCTCTTATCAGGCACCATTGGCCGATGAACTGCTTGGCGCAGAGAAGGATGAAGAACTGCACTTCGAGATAAATGGAACACAGCACAACTTCAAGGTGCTTTCCATCGAGGCATCAGAGCTTATCTGATGCCTTGCCCTTACGGTGCAGCCACTGCATGAAAAGAGCATTAAGCCCCAGCACTCTGTAAATGGCAAGAACCACTGCTGCAAATACTGCGCAGGAAGCCAGGAAAACACCCAGATATCTCAGGCTTAACCCATTGTGCCACCATGTACTGCAGAAATGAAGATATATAAGGACCGGAATCATACCTGCAACAACTGCAGCAATTATCCGAAGCAATTCCCGTCCCATTCCAAGTATTGAAAGCTTTTTGGAATGAAGCTTAATATCTGCCAGCATAAAGCAGGTTCCCAGGGTAAAGGATATGGTATTTGCCCAGGCAAGGCCTGCAACCCTCAATGGGGTTTCCTTAAGCCAAAGAGAAAGAAGCACATCCATAGCGGCACACAGAACAGCGAAGAAAAATGGTTTCTTATAATTGTTCAATGAATAATAGTAACGCTGGATAAAGTTGAATGCACCTGTACCAAGAAGCCCCCAGGCATAGCCCTGGAGCACAAAACCTGCCATAGCTGTATTCTCAACGGTAAAAGAGCCACGCTGCATTCCTAAGGATATAATATCGTATCCTAGAAAATACATAATGACAGAAGAAGGAATAAGAAGCCCCATCAAGGAGACAATACCTGTTGTAAGGGTATCGGTAAGCTTATCTGTCTGACCGGTGGCTCCCTCTTTGCTCATCTGGGGAAACAGCACTGTGGTGATTGATGCAGAAAAAATGCCGAAAGGGAGCTGCCAGAAAACCAGGGCATAGCTTATGGCAGAGGAACTCCCTGTCTCCAAGCCCGATGCGAACCGCATGGCAATCTGCTGATTTATTGCAAATATACAGGATGTAGCCAAAACTGGAAACCAATTGACCATTATCCGCCGGAATTTCTCATTCTTAAAATCAAAAGAAAGCTTGAAGTCATATCCCAATCTCTTAAAAAGTGGACATTGGAACAATATCTGAAGTACTCCACCGGCAAGTACTCCAACCGCCATGGAGTAGACTCCCATGCTCTTATGAAGACACATGATGCTGATTATGACAGCGATGGAGAAAAGAATCGGGGTCAGGGCCGGTATAGTGAAATAGTTATGCACATTTAACACAGCCAGAAGCACTGCACTGATTGAGATAAGAAGTATGTAGCTGATGAACCAGCGGAAAAGGGATACAGCCAGCTCCTGCAGATCAGGATCGGCAAAATCAAGAAGCACCTTGTTCACAAGAACATCGGAAAAAATAATAGAGAGTGTACAAAGGGGGATAAGCACCGCAACCTGGAAGGCCATTATGTTGCGGACAATTTTCCGTGTGACAGAATGAGGTTCCTTGTTGGCTAAAGAACCGGCCAGAACCGGGATGAAGGAGGAAGAAAGAGCCCCCTCTGCCATCAGTTTCCTGAGGTTGTTGGGAATATTGAACACAGCATTGAGCACATCTGCCTTTCCAGAACCGCCGAACACAGCACCTATAAGGACAATCTTCACAAAGCCCAGGATTCTGGAGAGCATGGTGCACATCATTACAGAAATTGTGCTTAAACCTCGGCGTCTGTTTTCGTTACTCTTCTCTGTTTCCACCTGTGTACCTGCTTAAAAAATTTTTCTTGAAAGTCTCAAAGCAATCCTCATCTATGCTCTTTTTAATATCTTCAACCAGATTATACATGAACTGGAGATTATGGATAGTGGCCAGCATAGGTCCCATGATCTCGCCTGCCTTGAACATCTGACGGAGGAATGCCCTTGTATAATGCCGGCAGGTGTAGCAGTTGCAGCCCTCCTCTATAGGAATGAACTCAGTTGCAAACCGCTCCTTCTTCATAGCCAGCAGGCCATCGTGGGTGAACACTGCGCCGTTCCGTGCAATGCGGGTGGCATAGACACAGTCCAGCATATCCACACCGTCCTCGAATGCTTCAAGCATATATTCAGGAGTTCCCACACCCATAAGATAGTGGGGTTTGTTCTCGTCAAGGTATTCGCAGGTATAGGCCAGGAAATCTTTGAAGGCCGATGGCTCCTCCCCTACAGAAAGGCCGCCTATGGCGATTCCCGGCAGGTCCAGGGAATTGATGAACTGGGCACTCTCCTTCCTCAGATTCTTAAAGAAGTTGCCCTGCACTATACCAAAAAGATTGCCGTCCCACTGATCTTTGCAGCGGAGCCATTCTTCCTTGCACCGCTCTGCCCACCGGTGGGTTATCTCCATGGCTTTCACAGCCTCTTTCTCTTTTATTCCCGGCGCCGTGCACTGATCCAATGCCATGAGTATGTCGCTTCTGAAGCCGCACTGCAGTTGGACAGCCAGCTCAGGCGTAAGCATGTGGTATGACCCGTCGATATGGGAGCGGAAATACATCCCCTCCTCCTTTATCTTGCGGAAAGGAGCCAGGGAGAAAATCTGGAAGCCCCCTGAATCGGTAAGTATATTATGTGGCCATGATGTGAACTGATGCAGAGAACCAGCCTGCTTTATAACCTCGATTCCAGGCCGGAGATAGAGATGGTAGGTATTACCCAGAATAAGCCGATATCCCATATCCGACACATCCTGATGTTTTATAGCCTTTACGCTGCCATTGGTCCCCACAGGCATGTACACCGGAGTCTCAATAGTGCCATGAGGCAGAACTATGCGGGTGCGGCGGGCTTTTGACTTTGCACTTTTCTTAAGTATTGTGAATTCCATTTCTCTCTATCCTTAAGTATCGGCATTTTTAAGCATAATCAGACTTAAAACAATAAAAGTGATAAGAGCTCCCCAGGCTCCGACCAGCGGAGGGATGTATCCCATCTTGGCAAAGAGCATGAGCATCATCTGGAGGATATAATAGCCTGCTGCAATTATCATACTGGAAAGAAGGCTCATAAGAAGCACATTCTTTCTGAATTTTCCAGTGAAGGATATGGAGATAAGGGCAACTATAAGAGGGGTAAAGGTGAAGGAGAACCTCTTGTAATACTCGGTCAGGGCCTCCCTGTATGGAAGTCCAGCCTTCTGCAGAGCCTCTATCCAGGCCTTTGCCGTCTCCCTTTCCATCTCTTCCACATTCCTGGAGATATTCCTGAAGGCGTCAGGGGGCTGGTCATAGGACTCATCCACCAGCATCTTCTGCTGGGTCATGGCATAAAGGTTCTTATCGGGATCCCACTTGAACATGACCACATTGTGGAAAACCCAGCATTTATCATCCTCGCTCCACTCCCCTACATTGGCATCCAGCCGGACAGGCCAGCCGGAACCGTCGTTCTCGGTTATAACAACATTGGAAAGGACCTGCTCTGTATCGTTGTAATAGTCAGCATGATATATGCGGTTATGAGGATGGTCTATGATTGTCACATTGGAATTATTATAGTTGCGCTGGCTGTTCAATAAATTATAGGTCAGCTCCCCTTTATCACGGTAGGTTCTTATGACAACTTTCTCCTCAAAGAAGAAGGAACCTGTGCTCAGCAGCACTCCGATAAGGATGAAAGGGAATACAAACTTGTAGAGAGATACACCGCATCCGAATATAGCGATAAGCTCGTTGTTGGCATAGAAGTTTCCCAATGTGTAGGCGATGGAGAAAAGGACAGAGATAGGCAGGGAGAATACTACGCATTTAGGGAAGTACAGCATTGCCACCTGCAGAATCTGCCTTAAGGCAACTCCGTTATTTATATAGCGCCACAGGTTCGAGAAAATATCAAGGAGCTCCAGGATAAGCACAAAGAAGAGAATCGAGGAGATAAGGTAGCGGAAGAAATAGCCCATGGACATTTTGTACAGCAGCTTCATCGTCTTACGAACCTCACAATATAGAGCACCAGAGCTATGAAAAGAATGACAATGTTAGGAATCCACATAGCCATGAAAGAGTTGATGTCGCTCTTTATTCCAATTGTATGTCCAGCAAACATCATGCACCAATAGAAAAGGGAGAATAAAAGCCCTATTACGAAGCCTACTGTACGTCCACTCCGCTTGGAGAAAAGACCGGCCGGGAAAGCAAAGAGGACAAAGCAGAGGCAGGAGAACGGCAGGGAGAATTTTTTGTAGAACTCCAGCTTGTGAATCTTATAGTTTCTGTCATTGTTCTTCTCATAATAGACTTCGCCATAAGCATCCAGCTGGCTCCGTATGCTGTCTTCCAGCGCCGCTTTATCTTCCGAAGCAGTGGCAAAGAACCAGTCGCTTACAGCCTGAGCTATGCTGGGGCCCATATAAGAAAGCTGGCTGGCTTTGTCGGCCTGGAAATCCTCATCCATTTTCTTAAGTCTATCATACACATCCACAGTACTCATTTCCCGGGGTCCCAAGGTCCGCACAGAGGAGGACATATTTGCCAGCAGTATGTTGTATTCCATCCGTTTGGCCGTGAAATAGTCATAATCCGAACGCTTTTTCTGGTCGCTCACATGGCTGAATACATTCCGCAGCTCAAGAGAGATTACACCGGTGCCTGCCCCTTTCACATCGCTTAAGAACTGGGCTGTGTCGGCAGTTATCACCCGCTGGTTTCCATCCTTGTCCTTGTCCAGAATCATAATATCGTGAATCACATTATCCTTGATATCACCAGTGACAATGACAGTATCCAGATATTCCTTGACCGAATAAGGAACCAGCTCCAGGGCCGGGTTGGAATAGATGAGCTCCCGGTATAGCTTGGTATATTTGATAGTGCCGTAAGGCATCAGGTAGTCGTTTATATAGAATGAAGAAACTGAGAAGACAACTCCCAGCACTATAAGAGGATAAAAAATCTTTATATGGCGGATTCCCAGGGCCTGCATAGCCAGAATCTCGTTATCAGATGAAAGACGGCCTACAGTCATAAGACAGGCAACCAGGGCAGCAAAGGGGAAAGAGAGGGAGATCATGGAGGGCATGAAATAGACCAGCAGCATGACCACATCTTTGAAAGGCACATGCTTTTCCAATATTTTCTCTGCCAGGAAAAGAATCTGGTTTACAAAGAAAATAAAGAAAAAGAAGATAAAGCAGACAAAGAAAGAGAAAAGGAATTCTTTCCCTATATATCTGTAAATCCTGGAAGAAGATCCCATTATCCCCTATACTCCTGTGGAACCGAACCCTCCGGCACCACGGTCGGTGACATCAAGCGTATCTGACAGGGCAAACATGCCATGGGTCACCGGTGCTATTACCATCTGGGCAATTCTGTCGCCCCGGCGGATCACAAAATCTTCTGAGCCCAGGTTTATCATTATAATTTTTACCTCGCCCCGATAGTCGGAGTCGATGGTGCCGGGAGTGTTCACCAGGCTTATGCCGTGCTTTATGGCCAGACCTGAGCGGGGGCGTATCTGGGCCTCATACCCTGCCGGCAGCTGGATGGAAAGACCTGTGGGAACCAGATACCGCTGACCAGGCTTAAGGATGATATCTTCCTGGATACAGGCCTTAAGGTCTGCGCCGGCAGCCTCTGCTGAGGAATATACCGGGAGAAAATCTTTATTCTCTGCCTTGCATATCACTTTTACAATTTCCATAGTCATCACATCCATTTTAAAAAAGGGATATGCAGCTGCATATCCCCTCAGTTTATTCCGTTATATTCAGAATTATTCTTCGTCCTTTTTTTCTTTATCTTTGTCGTCGAATCTTTTTCTGAATCCTCTGTCTCTATCCCGGTCACGGCCGAAACGCTCGGAGCGCTCCCGCTGCGGTTTCTCCTGCTTAGGAGGTACATAGGTAGGATCGATAGCCTCGATATAGCTCAGGTTCATTCTTCCCATCCGGTCAATCTCAACCAGCTTTACAGGAATCTCCTGACCTTCCTTGAGAACATCGGTGACATTCTCTACCCGATCTTTGGAGAGCCTTGAGATATGGCACAGTCCTTCCTTTCCAGGGAGGAATTCAATGAATGCACCGAAATCGGTGATCCGTTTTACTGTTCCATTATATACCTTGCCTACTTCAGGCTTCTCGATAAAGCTTTCCACCAGTTCCTTTGCAAGGAGAGCCTTCTCAAGGTTCTTTCCATAAATCTTGACATTTCCGAAATCGTCAATGTCCACCTTGGACTCAGATCTCTCTGCAATGCTCTTGATGTTCTTTCCGCCAGAACCGATTACAGCACCGATTTTGTCCACATCCACCTTGAGCTGCACAATCTGAGGAGCGTTAGGAGATACATTTTCCCGTGGGCCGGCCAGTGTGCTGCACATAATACCCAGGATATGCATTCTTCCCTCTTTTGCCTGATTCAGGGCACGCTGCATAATCTCCTTGGAAACACCGGCAATCTTGATATCCATCTGGAAACCGGTAATACCATCTTTGGTTCCTGCCACCTTGAAGTCCATGTCGCCGAAGTGGTCTTCCTCGCCCATGATATCGCTGAGGATAACAGTCTTCTCGCCTTCGGTGATAAGTCCCATAGCAATACCTGCCACAGGCTTTCTCATAGGAACTCCTGTGTCAAGCAGAGCCAGGGTTCCGGCACATACAGTTGCCATAGATGAGGAACCGTTGGATTCCAGAATCTCGGATACGACTCTGATTGTATATGGGAATTCACTCTTTGGAGGCAGCATTGCAGCCAAGGACCGCTGTGCCAAGTGTCCATGTCCGATCTCGCGCCGTCCGGTGCCAAGCTTTCCAGTCTCTCCTACGCAGAAAGGTGGGAAGTTATAGTGGAGCATGAAGTTTGAATACCGCTTTTCGCCGTCGATATCGTCGAACATCTGCTCGTCATCCTCTGTACCCAGGGTACAGGTGGAAAGTGACTGGGTCTCGCCTCTTGTGAACAGCGATGAACCGTGGGTCATAGGAAGAACGCCTACTTCGCAGGTGATAGGTCTGATCTGGGTAGGAGTTCTGCCGTCGCAGCGAAGGTTGTTCTCCAGAATGGAGGTTCTGAGGATTTTGTACTCCAGATCCTCGAATACTGCTCCGATTTTTCCCATCTCCTCTTCTGGAATCTCGTCCTTGAAGTGAGCGATAGTCTCGGTCTTTACTGCTTTCTTGCCCTTGTTCCGCTCTATCTTGCTAGGAAGGAAGGATGCAGCTTTGTACTTCTCGTATGCATAATCCCAAACTTTGTCATAGAATGCAAAGCTCTCCTCATCGGATGGAGGAATAGGAAGCTTCTCTTTTCCAGCCAGCTTCACCAGCTCTTCCTGAGCTGCGCAGATTTCTGCAACAACTTTGCTTCCTCTGTCGATTGCCTCCAGCATAACATCCTCGGAAACCTCGTGGGCACCGCCTTCAACCATGGTTATACCGTCTTTGATTCCGGCAACCACAATCTCCATGTCAGCCTTGTCAATCTGTTCAAAAGTCGGGTTGATGATGTATTCACCGTTCAGGTAGCATACTCTGACTGCAGCGGCAGGGCCGTTGAAAGGAATGTCTGAGATGCAGACTGCAGCTGATGCTGCAACCATTGCCACTACGTCAGGTGGGTTGATCTGGTCTGCTGAAACTACGGTTGGAACAACCTGGATATCCCTTTTAAATGCTTTTGAGAAAAGAGGTCTTATAGGGCGGTCGATAAGGCGGGATACCAGAATCTCTTTATCCTTTGCCTTTCCCTCTCTTTTCAGGAAGCCGCCAGGAATTTTACCTGCAGCATAATACTTCTCATTATATTCGACCTGCAGAGGAACGTAATCAAGCCCTTCTATTGTGTCCTCAGAGCAGCATACAGTTGCAAGGACTGCAGATCCGGCATAGGTCGCAAATACTGCACCATTAGCCTGCTTAGCCAGTTTACCAGTCTCAAGGGTAAGATCCTGGCCGCCTACTTTAATTGTTACTTTTGGCATCAAAAAATCCTTTGTTCTTTTGTTCTTTAGTTCTTTGAATTACTTTCTTAATCCAAGTTCTTTAATAAGCTCTCTGTACTTGTCAAGGTTTGTTCTCTTGAGGTACTTGAGAAGCTTTCTTCTCTGTCCGATCAGCTTGAGCATTCCTCTTCTTGAATTGTGGTCCTTTGTGTGAATCTTAAAGTGCTCGGTAAGCTCGTTGATCCGCTTTGTGAAAAGTGCAATCTGAACCTCTGTTGAGCCTGTGTTAGTCTCACTGCCACCGAATTTTGAAATAACTTCAAGCTTTTCTTCTTTTGTTAAAGACATACATATCTCCTTTTAAATAAATTCCCACCCCACAGCCGTCTTTTCAGCCGTAATGGAGGCATTCCTATATTCTCCTCTGTCGTAAAGCTGCATACTGTAGCTTCCGGCAGGCGGTAAAACCTGTGTTGTATCAGACCTGAGCATCGGGCTTTTGCGGCCTGAAATATCTATGGAATATCCAAATTCCATAATCTGGGGAAGAATGTTAAGTTCTCCCACCTGGATGAAGGTGCGGATCATGGTGCTCTTCACCGGCACGCCCGAATATTTAAACTCCGGCACCACCTGGACATCAACTCCGGTCCCTTCAAACATGGACACAATATCAGCACTGGTGGTATCGTTCCCACACCCGCATTTGAAATCATATCCTACAGCAATTTTCTTCAGCTTAAGGCTCGCCCTTAATATAGAAAAAAACTGCTTACCTGATAGTTTAACAAAATCAGCGGAAAAGTCAATCAGTATCAGGTTGTCTATGCCCAGCCTCTGAAGGGCGGAAACCTTCTGCTGGAGTGTATAGATATCCCCCTTGAAGCTGCCCTTGAAATAGAGTGCAGGATTAGTACGGAAGGTGAAGACTGCAGACTGTATTCCGCTGCCCTTGGAAAGCACCTGGTTCAGAATCTCCATGTGGCCCTTGTGAATGCCGTCGAAGACACCTATGGTTATGGCACATGGGATATCAGCAAGAGGCTTTTTATCTGTAAATTCATTCCAGCTGTATATGTTCAATTCACACCTGCCGCAAACTCATAATAGAGCCTGCCTTTCCGTTTTCCCACCATGGCGCAGAAATCGCCATCCTCATCAAAGAGAGCTTTGTAAATCCCCTCCTGTATGAAAGGGGCAACCTTGGAAGAAAACTTCTTAGTAAACTCCCGTCCCGCCTTAAGCATCTCTGCTTCGGTACGGGGCATAACCTGGGTAGCCACCCCGCAGAGGGCCATACCTTCCGATGCCGGAAGCAGCTTATAGGTGCCTGGGTCGATGCCCTGGACCTTGAATGGACCTATGGCGGTGCGGTGAAGCTCTGTAAGATACCCTTTAGTGCCGCACATGGCAGCCAGATCCCGGGCTATAGCCCTGATGTAGGTGCCTCCAGAACAGATCACCCTAAATCTGAGATCCGGTTTTCTGTACTCCAGAATCTCAAAGGAATATATAGTCACCTTCTTGGCAGGAATATCCAGTTCTGCTCCCCGCCTAGCCAGCTTGTAGGCCCGCTTGCCATCCACATGGACTGCCGAGAAGGAGGGAGGCACCTGCATCATGTCGCCATAGAAGGCGGAAGCAGCCTTTGCCACGGCCTCCAGCTCCGGCACAGGAAGCCCCTGACACAGCAGCTTGCCTGTGGGATCCAAGGTATCGGTCTCCTCGCCGAAACGGAGGACAGCCTCGTAGACCTTGGACATATCGGCCATGTAGGTCATGAACTTGGTAATGCGCCCGGTAAGGGCCAGCAGGAGGCCGTCGGCAAAGGGATCCAGGGTGCCGCAGTGGCCCACCCTCTTGGTACCGATATCCTTCTTAAGCTGGTTCATGGCCTGGAAGGAGGAGATGCCCGCTTCCTTATTCAACAGTACAAAACTTGGAATCAAGAAAGAATTTCCTCAATCTTCTTGTTGATCTCAAAGCCTTCTTTAATTGAGTCGTCATATACAAAGGTGAGCTTCGGGGTAAGGCGGGTCTGGATCTTCTTTCCCACAATACCCTGTATAAATGGAGCTGCACTGTTAAGCCCCTCCACGCTCTTCCGGGTAATCTTCTCGGACTCAAAGCCGGAGACAAATACTTTGGCCACGCTCAAATCCGATGCACACTTGACCCGGTTTATGGAGATCATTCTGCTGATTCTTGGATCCTTCACTTTCCCCGTGAGGATAAGGGTGCTGATAATCTCCTGTATTACGCCTTCTATGCGCATAAGTCTATATTCTGACATTCAATTACCTCAAAGTTTTCTGGCAATCTCTTTGATCTCATAGACCTCGATGATATCGCCAACCTGGATATCGTTGAAGTTCTCAAGACCGATACCGCATTCAAATCCTTTCTCAACCTCTTTGGCATCATCCTTGAACCGCTTGAGGGAGGAGATTTTACCGTTGAAGATCTCCACGTCATCCCGGTATACACGGCAAACAGAGTTGCGCTTGACACTTCCGTCTGTAACGTAAGCACCGGCAATAGTACCCACCTTGGGCACCTTGAATGTGTCCCGGACCTCCACTGTACCGATCTGCTCCTCCTTAAGCTCAGGAGAAAGCATACCTTCCATGGCTGCCTTGATATCTTCCTGGGCATGGTAGATGACATTATACCGCTTGATCTCCACCTTCTCCTGCTCGGCCAGCAGTGCGGCCTTGGCGGTAGGACGTACGTTGAAGCCTATGATGATGGCATCGGATGCAGATGCCAGGTTCACATCGTTCTCCACAATAGCACCTACAGATGCGTGGATTGTATGGAGACGGATCTCGCTGGTGGAAAGCTTCTCCAATGTGTTCTTGAGAGCCTCTACTGAGCCCTGGACATCTCCCTTGATGATAACCTTGAGCTCCTGAACCTCTCCCTCCTGGATAGAAGTATAAAGGTTCTCCAGAGTGACTTTCTTGACATTCTTGGCTGCACCGATTCTCTCCAGTTCTTGCCGCTTCTCGCCGATCTGGCGGGCATACTTTTCTGATTCTGTAACTTGGAACGGGTCTCCTGCATTAGGAAGGCCTTCGAAGCCCAGAATTTCCACAGGAGTGGAAGGACCTGCGCTCTCTATTTTCTTGCCCCGGTCGTTGAACATAGCCCTTACTTTTCCGGCATAAACACCGGCAATAAAAGCATCGCCGATCTTGAGGGTACCGCGCTGTATAAGGACTGTGGAAACCATACCACGGCCCTGGTCCACCTTGGACTCGATGACCTTTCCTTCTGCACGGCAGTTGGGGTTGGCCTTGAGCTCCAGCATGTCAGCCTCGATAAGGATGTTCTCCAGCAGGTTGTCGATTCCCTCTTTCTTAAGAGCAGAGATCGGACAGTAAATAGTGTCGCCACCCCACTCCTCCGGGATAAGTCCATACTCGGAAAGCTGCTGTTTAACCCTGTCCGGATTAGCCTCGTAAAGGTCGATCTTATTGATTGCCACAATGATCGGAACCTTGGCTTCCTTGGCATGGTTTATAGCCTCTATAGTCTGGGGCATTACACCGTCGTTGGCAGCTACCACCAGAACTACAATATCGGTAAGATGGGCACCCCGGGCGCGCATCTGGGTGAATGCCTCGTGGCCTGGAGTATCCAGGAATACAATGCTGCGGCCGTTGACCTCCACCTTGTAGGCACCGATGTGCTGGGTGATACCTCCGAACTCTGTGGCAGCCACGTTGGCCGACCGGATTGCATCCAGAAGCTTGGTCTTACCATGGTCTACATGGCCCATGACTGTAACAACAGGTGGCCGTTCCACAATGTCTGCATCATCGCCCTTCTCCCCTTCTACAATAGTCTGATCGTACAACGAAACGATATTTACCTTGCAGCCGTATTCATCGGCCAGAATTGTAGCAGTGTCGGCATCAATCTGCTGGTTGATGGTGACCATCTGCCCCATGCCGATAAGCTTGGTTATTACATCAGATGCCTTCAGATTGAGCTTCTTGGCCAGTTCCGCAACTGTGATCACATCCATGATGTCGATGCTCTTTGGAACAGGATTTGCCTTCTGCACATCCTTCTTCTTGATCTGATAGTTCTTCTCGATCTCTTCTATGTTTTCTCTGCGTGTCTTCTGATAATCGGTCTTCTTCTTGGTCTTGAAGAATTTCTTGCCTCCGGTGCGGCCAGCCATTTCCGGTGGCATCTCTGAGCCTTCACCCCTAGGCCGGAAACCGCCCTGGCCCTCTGGACGAGGTCTGAAACCGCCCTGTCCTTCCGGCCGCTCTCCACGGGGCTTAAAGCCGCCACCCTGGCCCTGCCATTCTCCACGGGGCTTGTAACCGCCGGGCTGGCCCTTCCAGCCGCCCTGACCCTCGGTCCGCTCTCCACGGGGCTTG
>JAFXTY010000079.1 GCA_017535435.1 Spirochaetia bacterium
GCCAGGAAGCAGCTGGAGATAGAACGGAAGAATTACCAGATTGCCACTAAAATTGTATCGCCGGTATCTGGCAAAATTTATGAGATTTCTGTTGCCCGCGGTTCCTACGTGCCCCCAGGATCGACTGTCGCAATTGTAGAGCCTATCTCAAGTGACGGAGGTACACTGCAGGCTGTCATGTATTTCCCGGTCAAGGATGGAAAGCGCATCAAGCGGGGCATGAATATAGCGGTGATTCCTTCTACCATAAAGCAGGAGGAATATGGTTATATCCAAGGTATTGTCACCAGTGTCTCAGATTTCCCTGTAAGCCCCCAGTACCTTCAGACTGTTATGCAAAACCCGGCTCTTGCCCAGGGATTTGCGGCAGATCCTCCTATAGAGGTAAAAATAAGCATGGTCACAGATCCTACTACAGAGACAGGATTCCACTGGTCATCCTCCAGGGGACCTAATGATACCTTGACTCCTGGTATCCCCACAACAGGGTTTGTTATTGTCCGTTCTCAGCGGCCTATTGAGATGATAGTTCCTCTAATTAAGAAAAAAGTATTCGGAATAGGGGAATAGAAAAATGGGTAAAAATAAGAGGGTCCGTACTTCCACTGTACTTCAGATGGAAGAGCTGGAATGCGGTGCAGCATCCCTTGCTATGATCCTTGCCTACTACGGCTCATATATACCTCTGGAACGGCTCCGTACTGAATGCGGTGTATCCAGGGACGGCTCAAAGGCTTCCAAGATACTTCTGGCCGCAAAGAAGTTCGGCCTTGACGGAAGAGGATACAGACGCCGTTTCAACAAGCTTTCAGAAACTAAATTTCCTGCCATAATATTCTGGGAAATGAACCACTTTGTGGTGCTGGAAGGACTTACTGATAAAAAGGCATATATAAACGATCCAGGCATGGGACGGCGTATTGTTCCCATAGCTGATTTCAAGAACTCCTATTCCGGAGTGGTGCTTGAGTTCTCCAAAAGTGAATCCTTTGTCCGCCAGGGGAAGAAAAAGACCATAGTCCCTATGATCAGCAAGCGGATGGCAGGCATGAAGTCTGTCATAATGTATGTGCTTCTGGTGGGGCTTTTCCTTGTAATCCCCGGTTTCATCATCCCTGGTTTCAGCCGGTTCTTTGTGGACGAGATTCTGGTCAATCAGACAACAGGACTCTTGAAACCGCTTCTTATAGCTATGAGTTTGACGCTGGTTGTCCAAGGAATTCTTGTGGTCTTGCAGCAGTACTATCTTAAACGGTTCCATCTAAAGCTGGCTCTCTCTTCTTCTGCAAAATTTCTTGACCACCTTTTCAAGATGCCGGTTGATTTCTTTGTCCAGCGTATGCCTGGAGAGATATGCAACAGAATTCTGGCCAATGATTCAGTAGCCACCCTTATTTCCACAAAGCTTACCGGCGTGGTCATAAATCTTTTCTGTGTCATCTTCTATGTAGTCATAATGCTGTGCTACGATGTCTCCCTGACCCTGTTATGTGTTTCGGTGCTGGCTCTTAACTTCCTGATCCTTCATTTTACTCAGGAGCCTCTTAAAAATGGTACTTTCAAAGCTCAGATGGAGATGGGAAAACTGTACGGCTATACCATGAACGGCATAAGTCTGATCGAGACCCTGAAGGCATCGGGGCTGGAGAATGACTTTTTCCAAAGCTGGGCAGGACAGCAGGCAAAGGTGGTGCTGCAGAACCAGAAGATGGCACGCATCTCTTTTATAGTGTCCCAGATTCCTAAGACCTTGACCAGCATACTGTCGCTTCTGGTGCTGGCTGTAGGTGCTCTCCGGGTAATCGAGGAGGATATGACTATCGGTATGCTGGTGGCATTCCAGGCACTGGAGATGAACTTTATCACGCCGGTGAATGAACTTATGGAGATGGTCAAGGAAGTGCAGACAGGGCAGGCTGATATGCAGCGGCTTGATGATGTCATGGAATATCCAGCGATACACCGCTATAAAGAAGATAATACAAAGACCACACGGAAATTGGAGGGATATGTTTCCCTCAGAAATGTGACATTCGGCTACGACCGGCTCTCTCCACCGTTCATAGAAGGGCTTAATCTGGAGCTGAAGCCTGGTGCCCGCATAGCATTGGTCGGAGGCTCCGGCTCGGGAAAATCCACAGTTGGTAAGCTGGTAAGCTCTCTGTTCCTGCCCTGGAGCGGCGAAGTTCTTTTTGACGGCAAGCCTCTTTCACAGATACCCCGGGCTCAGTTTGTAAGCTCAGTTGCAGTGGTGGATCAGGATGTTTTCCTGTTCGAAGGGACAGTGAGGGACAACCTGACCATGTGGGGCGGTAAAAATACTGATGAATTTGCTTATATCCAAGCAGCTAAGGATGCCTGTATACATGATGAGATTGTGACCCGGCAGGGTGGTTACTTCAGCCTGGTGGAGGAGAGTGGAAAGAACTACTCCGGCGGACAGCGGCAGCGGCTTGAGATCGCCCGTGCGCTGGTAGGTAACCCGCGCATACTGGTGCTGGACGAGGCCACCAGTGCTCTTGACCCGGTTACAGAGCAGATTGTGGATGAGAATATACGCCGCCGGGGCTGCACCTGTATTATTATTGCACACAGGCTCAGCACCATCCGGGACAGCGATGAGATTCTGGTGCTGGATAATGGAAAGGTTGTCCAGCGTGGTACACATGACCAGCTGGTGGCAGTGGAAGGTCTCTATAGAGATCTGATAAAGACGATGTAGGCAGGGTGGATATGGAGAATATAATTACTTTACATAACGGCACTCTGTTTGAGCTTTCCGGGGGCAGCCAGTTCTACCGTGTCCTGCAGGGAACAGTATATCTTTTTGCAGTGGAGCACCTTAAGTCGGGCATGGACAGCGCCCGCACCGAGATAGCCACTTATAAGAAAGGGGATATAATCCTTTCCCTGCCGCCGGTGAGGGCTGTCCGGTTTGTTCTTGCAGGAACTCTTAAATCTCATATTGAGCCGGTAGGAATGGAAGTATTTGATAGCCCGGATGGGGATGAGCTTCTTACCCGGACCCTTGCAAATGTATCGGTGCTGCTCCGGCGCGGTCTGAGCCAGAAGGTCTCTTTCCCCGATGTTCTGGAAGCAGAAGACAGGGAAGCGGCCATAAAGGAATTTGCCGAGTCCCTTGCCGGTGATTTGTACGCAATCCGTGCTGCCGATACCTACGACGAGGAGCTTTTCTTTACCCAGCGTCAGATTGATGCAGATAATGCATATGATCTTTCTCTCAAAGAAATTGAATCGGTGCTGGATGAGGATAAAACCTTCGCCAACCTGACAGAAGATGCATCTGCAATAGTGCAGGTGGCTCAACTGGTGGCACAGTTTGATGATATTGTGATTAAGCCGCTGATGGAGAAAAGCTATACAGACAGAGATGCTCTTTCCGAACTGGCAAAAGACAACAATGTCCGCATCAGAACTCTTGACCTTAAGGATGGCTGGTGGAAAACTGACAGTGGTGCAATATTCGGGTATTATAGGGACAAAAAGCTGGAACCTGCTGCCCTGCTGCCTGAGAAAAACGGTGGATACTTATGTGTCATCCCTCAGCTTGATAAACGGTTTAAGATAACTTCAGAGAATGCCCATCTTATCCACCGCATTGCAATCATGCTCTACAAGCCTTTGGGAACATCGCAGCTGTCCCTTAAGGATCTGCTCAAATTTGCTTTCTCTTCCCGAAAGATGTCACGGGATATAATGTTGTTTGTTGTACTTGGTCTCCTGAGTTCTGTAGTTGGGCTGCTTGTTCCTATTCTTACCAAGATGTTTGTCGATTCCGCTATTCCACAGTCTGCATCAAATCTTGTGATTCATCTGACATTCCTTGTGCTCCTGTGCATCATCTCTGCAGGTATATTCGATATTATAAAAGTTCTTGCCATTACCCGGGTGGGCACAAGAGAAGATTTCCTGCTTCAGTCCTCTATCATGGACCGGCTTCTTAAGCTTCCGGTCATCTTCTTCAAGCATTATGCCGCAGGAAACCTGGCTCAGAAGGTTCTTACTGTCACCATGATAAGTGCCCTTGTGTTCGGTACCGTTTTATTGAGTTTCATGACCTTTGTATTTGCTTTAGTATATCTTGTCCAGCTTTTCCACTATAGCCGCTATCTTGTCAAATGGGCTGCTCTGTTTGCTGTTATTCCTATAGTTGTGACATTTTTTCTTGCATCCTTCAAGCTTAACTGGAACAAGAAGATTATTCCTCTTACCAGTAAGATATCGGGTACCCTGTTCCAGATTGTATCTGGAGTGAACAAGCTTATGCTGACAGCATCCGAAAAACGGGCTTTCTCGCTCTGGGCACGGCTTTTCTCGAAACAGCAGACATATGTCAGCAAGGCCAGCAACTCAGATATTGTCTTCACCACAATGAATTCTGTCTATCCTCTTTTTGTGACAATCTGCATGTATGCACTTTTCATGAACGCCCTTAAGACAGGCAAGATGGATATGATGTCCACCGGTAGTTTCCTGGCATTCATGGCTGCCTTCATTGCATTCCAGACTGCTCTTTCTGCAACCTCCATGACCTTGATGCAGTCCATCATGATTCTTCCTATGTATAAGGAGATAAAAGTTATTCTGGACGCAATTCCTGAAGTACAGGCTGCCAAACCGGCAATAACCAAGTGTTCCGGTGCCATAGAGCTTAGCCATGTAAGCTTCCGTTATGATCCAAATATGCCTCTCCTGCTGGATGATATATCCATGAAGATCACACCGGGAGAATTTATAGCCATAGTTGGAGAATCCGGCTGCGGCAAATCCACCCTTATGCGTATCCTGCTGGGGTTCGAGAAGCCTGAATCTGGCTCTGTCTTCTATGATAACCAGGATCTGGCCTCCTTTGATGCCGGCAGTATCCGCCGCAAAATGGGAGTAGTGCTGCAGAACAGCGGTGTCATGCAGGGCTCTATCTATTCCAACATTGTAGGTGGTTCTCCGCTTCCGATGGAGGATGCATGGAAAGCTGCCGAGGCGGTGGGCCTGGCAGATGTCATCAGGGAACTGCCTATGGGAATGCAGACTGTAGTTACTGCAGGCGGCGGTACATTCTCCGGAGGCCAGCGGCAACGCCTTGTCATAGCCCGGGCTATAGTCCATAACCCAAGTATCCTTATTTTGGATGAGGCTACAAGTGCCCTGGACAATCTGACTCAGGCTCAGGTGAAAGAGAGTCTTGAGGCTCTTAATGTAACCAGGATTGTGGTGGCTCACCGTCTGAGTACTATTATAAATGCAGACCGTATCTATGTGCTTAACCACGGGCATATAGAGGAGAGTGGAACATACGATGAGCTTATGAAGAAAGGTGGATTCTTCGCGGAGCTGGCAAAGCGCCAGCAGGCATAGGAGAGAGAGGAGTTTGACCATGAAGAAAAGATTGCTGCTTGCACTGGTTATTATACTGGCTGTGCTGGCATCCTGCGCAAAAAGTGATAATTACCCATATAAGAGGTTTGTTGCCTCAGAACGCCTTCTTAAGAAAGAACACCGTATAAAGATAGCAGCATCAGGAGCCTGGGATAAGCATGTGAATCATCTTATGGAAGGAATCCAGCTGGCCCAGGAGGAGATAAATGCAGCCGGCGGTGTATTGGGGGCAAATGTAGATATTATCTTTGTTGATGATGAGAATATGCTTTTCACTGGAAACCTTGCTGCATATCAGATTGCTTCAGATCAGGAGATATGTGCTGTTTTAGGACATACATATTCCTCAATCTCAATTCCCAACTCCATAATCTATCATTTCTATGGACTTCTTATGTTCAGCCCGGCTTCTACCCAGCCCCACCTGACACAACAGGGACTGCCTTATTTGTTCCGGAACGTTTTTGACGACAATTCAGCCGCAATAAGGGCAGCACAGTTCTGTGCCAAGAAAGGTTGGAAACGTATTCTTATCTATTATCTTAACAACTCCTTCGGAGAAGGGGCTGCCAACGCATTTGAGCTTAATTTCGGGAAAATATCCCAGGATTGTATTATCCAGGACCGGGTCAGCTATGAAACTGCGAATACTACAAATGACCATGTTCAGGTTGCCAAGAAATGGCTTGGAGATTACGAGTTTGATGCTGTGTTTATAGCAGGTGTCAATCCAGATATCCATGAGATTGTTCCTGCTTTCAGGAGTATGGGGATTAACCAGCCTATCATTGACTTTGGAGAGTTTGACTACCCGCTGTTTTTCCAGCAGCCTGGAAACCAGGATGAGGACAATGTATACACTGTCTCTCCATTTGATTTTAATACAAAGAATCCGAATTATACTGCATTCAGGGAAGCATATAGAGCTAAATATGGTGTAGAGCCTGATATGGAAGCCCTCCATGGGTATGATGCCCTCAAGGTTCTTGCAAAAGCTATGGAAATTGCAAAATCTATCCATCCCAGGGAGGTTGCAAAGGTACTGCATTCTGATATGGTGTGGGATATGGGGGCAGGTCCATACCGTTTTGATGCTAACGGTGATATTACCGATTGTATGCTGTATGTGAAGAAGGCCGATAAAGGGGTCTTCAGGGTTATAGAGTAGGGGAATGGAATGAAAAGAACAGCAGTTCTGCTTCTGGTATTGATTATCGCTATTCCAGCTGCGCTTTCTGCGCAGGAGAAGAATGTATTGCCTCCTTTAACCCTTGATGATGCCCTTAAGAGTGCCATTGAATCAAGTTATGTCATACAGCTTAAGCAGGCGGCGGTCCAGGAAGCCCATGGAAGACTCAGGATGGCCAAGGGGGGTGCTGATGTCACAGTAGGGGCAGATGCCAGCTACAGTGTGCAGAATAATCCTTACGGCAATGACCCTTATTATGGTGGCAATGGTATTGATAATGTAAAACGGGATACTCTTTCCACATCGGTATGGGTACAGAAGAATTTTGCCTTTGGCCTCCAGTCCAAGCTCTCTGTGGGAGCTGTACGGACATTGGACACCTACGAGGGTTCAGAGGCTGCAGATATGGCCCAGAACCAGTATGGCGACAAGCATACAAGCCGGGGCACCTTGAACCTGGAGCTGTCCCTGCCTTTGTTCAAATCCTTCAAATCTGCTATCCTGGCCAACAACATACAGGCGGCCAAGGATTATTACCGCCAGCTGGAATATGAGCTGACTGACACAATCTGCAGGACTGTGGCAGAGGTATCGGCAGCCTATTGGGATTATTTCAATGCATATAAGAATGTGCAGCAGCTGGACATTATGATCCAGACGCTCCATGACCGTATAAACCGAATGCCCCGGCTTATAGAGGCTGGTATCAGGTCCCGTAATGACCTTCTGGGAATGCAGGTCAACCTTATAGAGAACGAACGTTCTGTTGTTTCTGCCCGTATAGCTCTTACCAATGCCAAATATAATCTGCAGCAGGCCATGGGGGTGGATACCGAGCTGGGTGTTCCGGAGTACGTATTCCCGGAGCTTGGTTCAAATGATGAAAAACTTCCTTCAGAGGCTGATATAGATTTTGCATTTTTGGAGCAGGTGGCCAGCACCCGTTCCGATATACTGGCCCTTCAGAGCCAGCTGGCCGCTGCTCAGGCTGTTATGCGTTCTGCCAAGGCTGAACGGCGTCCCGATGCCACAGTAGCCCTTTCTGCTGGAACAACTGGGGCTGTTTATGGCGACACAGCAGGTGATTATCTTTCATCCTATGTAAAAAATGTGCCTGGAGCAAATTACACTGGTGCCCTCATATTCTCCATGTCGCTTCCAAACAACAGCCGCTCCGGTGCTGCGGAGCAGGCAGAGGCAAACTGCAAGCAGGCCCAGATCCGGCTTAATCAGGCAAGACAGCAGCTGGCATCACAGCTTAAGGAGACAGTTTACAAACTGAACGAATACTATAAGCAGGTTATAAGTGCAAACGATGCCCTCAAGATGCAGAAGCAGCTGTATGAAAACGAAAAAAGGCGTTTTGCCGCTGGAATTATAACTGTGGACGACATGTTCAACCAGGACAGCAAGTATCTTATGGCCGAAACCAAATATTATAGTATTATGACTGACTATCTGCAGAGTGTGATGGATTATAAATACTTCACAGGAACAATGGTGGAGTATATAGGCGAATGAAATTCCTGGAACAGCCGGTAAACAATTTCCTTGCTCATCTGCGCCATCACCCTATACCAGAGATTATCTCCGATGAATGCATGGAGGCTCTCGGCTCGATACAGAAGCAGTATGGCGATGTCATAAGCCACGGCGCAGGGCTTGAGGTGCGCCTGGGAAATCCTGAGCGGTATGTAGACTACATCATGAACATCGATGAGAAGAAGATTCCTGGTGTAGAGGCCCTTTGGTATGAGATTGATTACGAGGAATTCAAAAAAGCTTATGAGACAGGCTGTCAGATATGCCCCTGTCTGTTTGCCAACACCTCAAAAAAAACAGAAGATTATGACGATCTGTGCAACAAGACACTGCCTCCATTCCTTGGAGAGGAACGGGCCAGAAAGCTCCGCCCAGCTTTGGAAAGGCTTATCGGCCAGCTGCCTGCCGATGCAACGATCAAACAGGTAGGTACTATGTCCAGCCGCGGCGAACTGGATATCATGCGGCTGGTGATTATGTTTAAAGACTGGGATTCTGTCACCAAAGGCCTCGCGGCTGTAGGCTGGCAGGGCGATTTTGCTGCTGTGGAGGCATCCCTGTCACAATGGGTGGGAACTGGCAAGATTGCTGTGAATATAGATCTGGGGGAGCATGGAGTGCTGCCCAAGATAGGATTTGAGGTCTTTTCTCCTTACAACAGTCCAGTGCTGGTGGATCTTTTCCTGGCCCGGCTGGAAGGCCTTGGACTCTGCCTTAAGGAGAAAGGTGATGCCCTGAGGCAGTGGATACGGATCTGCCCCGATGGGAATCCTTTCATACAGACCCGCATAAACTATTTCAAGCTGAATTATAGAGATGGAAAGATATCAGAGGCAAAGGCTTATATTGAGCAGAGCCCCTATAGGTATCATACCTATTTTGATCATTATGAAAGGCCTGAGCGCCTTGATATTGAGCTGAAGAATGGCAGTCTTTTCATGCCGGCAGATAAGGTTAAGGCTCTCCTTGCCGAGTTTGCTGAAGCCAGGGGAAAGATAGTGCGCTTCTTCGGCACCGCTGATTATGAAAATCTTGATCAGGTCCTTGAGACCTGCCGCACCCTTGATCTTGAGAGTGTGGTGGAGCCTTATGCAGACAAGAACCGTTGGGTCATGGACAACCAGAACTATGCAGAGCTTCAGAAAGTGCTGGAAGAGGCTGAGAAGAACGGAGTGGAGAGCATTATAATTGCAGAGTCACGGAAGGATACTCCAGACTTCAGCCATATAAAAGAGGCTGCAGAAATTCTTAAGAATTGGAAAGGAAAGACAAAATTTGAGATAGAAAGCTGTTTTTCCAGGCTGGGGGCATGTCTTGGTGGCGAAGACCCGAAGAAAAATCCAAACCGCGGTATAGAGTGCGACTGCGAGGCGGGACGCTCATTCTTTGCAGTGCGCTCCGATGGAAGCTTTGTCCCATGTCTGGAATTGGATGGGGCAGGGGAGCAGGATACAGTTGTTCATTATTGGGAAGAATCCCAGGCTCTTAAGTCACTGAGAAAGCGGACCATGCACTGCAGTCAATGCGATTCATGCCCTTATAAACGGCGCTGTCTCCCATGTCCTGCTGTCAAAGTGTGCCATTGATCATCAGTTCTGCAATGCTGGTTCCCCCAAGGTATGCCAGCAATGTATAATGTGATGCTTTCTTTTGGCAAAGGGCAGCAACTTTGTCCTCAATGATGTCCAGAGCTCTGTCAACAGACTTATACACTTCTTTTCTTTCCCAGATGTCTCTTTCCACAGGGCGGTAAATGGTTCATCTGGCATAAGTATGATCACATTGTTTTTTCATTGGCATGTGATGACCCACTCTCGCCGCCGCCGGCCTCCTCTTCCTTCCCATTTATCAGGTGGAGGAAGATTTCGTATGTACTTAGCCGCATTTATGATATCTTGTATGCTTCTACCTACAGTTATATCTTATTAAATTTATCAATTTCTTCATCGTTTTCGTTGAAGATTCCTGCTTTTTCTATAATCTCTATCATCTCTTTCTGGCTCCGGGTTTCCATAAGAGTCTTCCGGTCCGCTTCTGTAAGTCGGGATACAGGTCCTGCCAGGGACAGGGTCAGCTCTTCCTGGTGATTCTTCTCCCACTCTCTGCCAGCCACTCTGGATGCCAGATAATTTGCAATTTCCTTATGCTCGCTGCAGGCTTCCCTGAAGTAACTGCCATTTTCGGACTTGGCCCGGGATGCACATCCTCCACGGCAGATGAATGCGTAGGGGCAGCTTTGACACTTCTCCAAAAGGTCAGAAGTGCGGGTGCGCCACTTGGCCTTGTCAAAGTTCCAGATAATGCGTCCTGATTCCTTGTCTGCATAGCCTGTCACAGTATCTTCCCTGGCCACCAGGTCCCAGCAGGAATATACCCGTCCAAAGGGGTCTATCACCAGCATGCCGGTCTCGGCGCCGCAATAGCATGGATTGAATTCCGGGAAGCTGTCTTTCTTCAGCATTTTCTGCATGCCATGGGCTGGGCCGCTGTACTGGCTCTGGTGCTCAATGGCCTCCTCGACGGTAAAGCCAATGCTCAGCATTTCGTCAATGATCTCCTTTTCGCTGACTGTATTTGCAGGATGCTCATCGTCATTCACCGCTTTAAAGTAGTATGTGTAATGCCCACGTTTTGGCTTGCCGCCGGCTTCCTCTTCCTTCTTGCGCTCTTCTTCCTTCTCAATGAATCCACGGGCCTTAAGATCGTCAACCAGGTCTTTCATGTCATGAAGGTTCTCCCTGCTGACATTGACCCGCATGTTTACACCGATACCATGCTGCAGTGCTAATTCTGTGTTTTTAAGTATTTTCTCGTAGCTGCCGACGCCATCCTTATGGAGGCGGCGCTTGTCATTTATCGGCCCCACCCCGTCCACAGTGATCTGAAGGTTATTGAACTTGAACTCATCCATCAGGTCCAGGAACGATTCCAGGTCGTATCCGTTGGTGATGGCGCTGATTTCCATATCCAGCTCTTTGCAGTGCTGACAGATGGTCCGTACTGTCTCAATGTTGCTTGCCAGAAGGGGTTCCCCGCCGTACAGGGTGCAGC
>JAFXTY010000008.1 GCA_017535435.1 Spirochaetia bacterium
CGACAAGGTTATAATCTATCCTCACAGCTATATCCCTGAGGCAAACCAGCTTATGCTCCCATTCCTTACTCTGGTGTCCAGCTCCGAGCTTGAGCGGAACCCTACTGTAAAGGAAGAGATATCCAAGTCCGAGCTGGCTACTGTCAATGCGGGAATGCTCACATATCCTATTCACCAGGCCTGCGACATCCTTTACTGCAAAGGAACTGTGGTGCCGGTAGGAAAGGACCAGCTGCCCCATATCGAGCTTACCCAGAAGATCGCCCGCCGGTTCAACAAGAAGTTCTGCAAGAATACAGAGCCTATCTTCCCGGAGCCATGCGCCCTCTTAAGCAAGACACCGAGTATACTGGGCCTGGACGGCAGCCAGAAGATGTCCAAGAGCCGTGGCAACGCCATAATGCTGTGTGCAACAGAGGACGAGACTGCAAACCTTATAAAGAAGGCAAAGACCGATGCAGAAAGGCACATCACCTATGATCCTGTGAACAGGCCGGAGGTGGCAAACCTTCTTATGCTCATCTCCCTGTGCACCGACGAGGATCCGTCTGCAATCGCAGAGCGTATCGGGGACGGCGGTGGTGGACTTCTCAAGAAGACCCTTACCGAGGCCCTCAACGAGAAGCTCCGGCCTTTAAGAGCAGAGCGTGTGCGCCTAGAGGCTTCCCCTGACTATATCCGCAGCGTCCTCCTGGATGGTGTTAAGCGGGCCCGTGAGATGGCAATAGCCACCCTGGAAGAAGTCCGCCGTGCCATGAACATGGAGATATAAGCTAAACCATATGTTGAAGGCCAGGAAAGCTTTTCTTCTTATTCTGTTCTATCTCCTGTCCTTTTTCAGCTATGCCCAGGAAGAGAAGAAACACTATGTGATTCCGGCGGTGGAGATGCTGTCGGAGAGTGCACTTCTTCTATGCTTCAACCGGTATGCAACCCCATGGAAGAACTATGGGCATGTGGACTGGTCCGATATTGAGCACAACCTGCAGAGCAGGTGGGTGTGGGATCAGGATGAGTACAACATAAACCAGATATGCCATCCGTATCAGGGGGCTACTTACTTTACCACCGCAAGGTCCGGAGGGCTCAACTTCTGGGAATCGGCCGCCTATGCCACTCTGTTCGGAAATATTCCCTGGGAGCTTTTCTGCGAGTGCGAGACTCCGGCTATAAACGACTTTATTATAACTTCGGTGGGGGGAGCCTCCTTGGGAGAGATGTTCCACCGTTTCTTTGCCGACAGCTGGCACACTGATTTCCGCTGGTTCTCCTATTTCATCGCCCCCTTCGAGGGCTTGAACTACCATCTGTTCAAATGGGAGCCGGGCCAGGGATCGGACAGAACTGAAATTCTTGAGAATATTATGTTTATCGGTTCTGTCCTGGACAAAAAGAACATTATGGCTGGGGTTGGAGTAAATGCTGTCTATGGCAAGCCCTTCGGACACGACACAAAAGAGCCCTTTGACAGCTTTGAGTTCTATCTCCGGGGCTGCTTCGCCACCGACAATTATCTTTGCACCCTGTTCTCTGACGGTTATCTGTGGTCAAGGAAGGTGAATACCGGGCTCAATTCATCCTCCACATTGGGGCTGAGCCTCCATTATAATTTCATTTATTCAGATGATATAAACTATTCGGACAACAGCATCGGGCTTACCTTTAAAAGCCGTTCATTCCTGCCTTATAACGCTCTGTTTGACATAAAGCTGCATCTGAACTGGCTTATGCTGGGCGGCACCGAGTATTACCGTTTTATGAATGGCGATATCCCTATGCCTGCAAACGGAGAGGAGAGAAGGACCTATGACCTGTGCACCGGAGAGAATATCAAGCTGGAGATGATCTTAAGTCAGGATGGCTTCGGAAAACTCTCTCTATTCGGAATGTTCAGCGGAATGCATGCCATAGATGATGCAGTGCCGGAGGATGGCTCCGACGGCTTTACCTCTGTAGTGCTCCTGGGGTTCTCCTATGAGCACAGGATTGTCAAGAATCTTTATGCCGGAATCTCCTACAATTCATACTTTAAGAATGGGTTCTATGACTCGGATGAGGACAGATATGACAGCTGGCAGTTCCTTTCTTTGTTCTGCAAGCTTAAAGTACGCTGATACAACTTGCTATTCTTCCATTAAATCAATATAATTTTAATATGATTGTAATAATTAAGGTCTCTATTGTAGCTCTGATATCAGTTATTGCCTCATTTGCTGTCTTCATGCTTGATAAAAAAGGATTCTTCAAGTCTTTCACATATATTAAGAGGGAGATATTCATAGGTGTTCTTTTCGGAATAATCTCCTGCATGGGAACCGAGTTCGGAGTTCCATTTGACAGTTTTATCCTTAATGCCCGTGATACTGCTCCTATATGCGCCGGACTTCTTTTCGGCGGCCCTGCCGGAATAATTGCCGGTATAATAGGGGGTGTGGAGCGCTGGTTCGCAGTCTACTGGGGGGCAGGTGAGTTTACAAGAATGGCCTGTGCCATCTCCACAATTCTCGCCGGAATTATTGCTGCCCTTTTCCGCAAGTATCTGTTCGACAACAAGAAACCTACTGTTTTACCTGCATTTGCCATAGGTGTCCTGGTGGAGACTCTTCATATCATCATGGTGTTCATCACCAATATGAATGATGTGGCAAGAGCTTTCACTGTAGTTAAGGTCTGCGCCGTTCCCCTTATAGCAATCAACTCCATATCGGTCTTTCTTGCTACTGCACTTATTTCCTTGCTTTCAAGGAAGCAGGAGACCCGGGATCTGTCAAAGCTCAAGCCTATCTCCTATTCATTCCAGAAATGGCTTTTTGCATGTGTCGTTGTCATATTCGCCTCTACAACTTTATTTTCCTGGAGGCTCCAGACCTATCTGAGCCGCAGCGAGACCAGGAAGATCATTTCGGTTAACATAACAGATGTGCAGCAGGATATAAGCGATGCTTCCGATGCAAATATGCTTAAGATTGCCCATGAGGTGGCAGATCAGCTGGATGCAGCTCCTGAAATAGAGATAAGTCTTCTTAAGGAATTATATCTGAAATACAATGTGGCCGAGATCGACATAATCGGTCCCGACGGAAAGATAACTGCCAGCACCAATACCAAATTCATAGGTTTTGACATGGGAAGCGGAAAGCAGTCGGCAGAATTCAATGTTCTTCTTGAAGGAGAGAAAGAACTGGTTCAGGAATATCAGCCTATATCCTACGACCCCTCTATTTTCCGCAAGTATGCAGGAGTGGCCCTTGAAAGAGGCGGCTACATGCAGATAGGCTATGCGGCCGAGCAGTTCCAGAGGGATATTGATGAGCAGATCATCGGAATAACCAAGAACCGCCATGTAGGTGAGCATGGAAGCCTTATTATTGCTGACAAATACGGTCTTATAGTATCTGACCGGAAGAATTACCAGGGCAAGACTTTGGACACTACAGGTTTCAAGATAGACTGGCATTCTGTTCCGGAGAACAGATTGTTCAAGCAGAATGTCTACGGCAACCCCAGCTACTGCATGTATGTCATTTCAGAAGGCTACTTTATTATCGGTGTGCTTCCTGTTGAGGAGACAATGCGGACAAGCGAGGTGGCCATCTACCTTACAGTGCTCTTGAGCATAATAATGTTCGGCATTCAGTTCGTAGCACTCTATGTTCTTGTAAAATATATTGTTGTAAAGAAGATTCAGAAGGTTAACGACTCCCTGGCCCAGATTACAGGCGGTAACCTGAACGTGGTTGTGAATGTCCGCTCCAACAGCGAGTTTGCCTCCCTCTCCGATGACATCAACATGACTGTCGATACCCTTAAGCGGTACATTGCCGAGGCAGCTGCCCGGATAGACAAGGAGCTGGAGTTTGCCCGGATCATCCAGATGTCGGCACTGCCTAACACATTCCCGCCGTTCCCTGACCACAAGGAGCTGGATATCTTTGCATCCATGAATGCGGCCAAGGAGGTGGGTGGAGATTTCTACGACTTCTACATGGTGGATGACAGCAAGCTTGCATTCATTATTGCAGATGTTTCGGGCAAGGGAATTCCTGCCGCCATGTTCATGATGACCAGCAAGACCCTTATTAAGAGCCTGGCAACCGAGGGCAACGACATAGCCACCGTAATAACTGCGGCCAACAGCAAGCTGTGCGAGAACAACGAGGCCAACATGTTCATAACCGCATTCATGGGCTGCCTGGACCTTAAGACCGGAAAGCTTGAGTATGTGAGTGCAGGACACAACCCGGCTCTGATAAAGCATGGGGATGGCAGCTTTGAGTACCTGCCCAAGAGCAAGACCATAGTCCTGGCAGCCATGGATGGCTATCCATACAGAGCCCAGGAGATGCTGCTTGAGCCTGGTGACATGATCTATACATATACAGACGGTGTTACCGAGGCTACAGACAGCAATAATGAGCTTTATGGGGAACCGCGGCTGAAGGATGCCCTGAATGCCAAGAGCTGGGATAATATGGAAGAGCTTTGCAAGGGTATAAAGAAGGATGTGGATGAGTTTGTAGGGGATGCTCCGCAGTTCGACGATATCACAATGCTTGCCATCAGGTGGCGGCCGAAATAACATCCTTTATGTCACCGCAGCCGGTGAGTATCATTATAAGGCGGTCCATACCCAGGGCTGTTCCCGAACATTTCGGGAAATTCCTGAATATATCGGGGTAGTTGGGATCCACAGTCACAGGAACATGAGCCAGGGCATTCTTGGCTGCAGTTTCTGTTCTATAATATTCCTTGACTGATTTTATATCAGTCTCCTCTGAATAGCAGTTGGCAATCTCTACGCCGTCGATATAGAGCTCCCACCGCTCATAGTAGGGGCTGTCTCCTTTCTTTCTGGCAGTGCAGGGGATCTGGATCGGATAATCCATAAGGACTGTGATTCCTTTGCCGCATATCTCCGGTTCTGTCTTTGAGACAAACAGCAGGTCAAACACCTCTTCCCAGGTGGTATAGCAGTCAGTTATATCATATCCAGCCTTGATTGCAGCCTCCTTAAGGGAAGTGAAGTCTGGACATTTTTCTATATCAATGCCTGTGGTTTTTAAAAATGCACTTTGAACAGTTATGATATTGATTGGCATTTTGCCATATTTTTTATTGAATTTTAAAAACAGACTTTTAAAAAGCTCTTTTGTCAGTTCAAGGGAATAAAGGTAGTCGGCATTGTCTGCATAGTACTCCAGCATGGTGAATTCATTGCTGTGCTGCAGCCCCACCTGCTCATTGTTCCTGAAGCATTTGCAGATCTGGAAGATGCTTCCGCTGCCCTGGGCTATAAGCTTTTTCATCCATAGCTCCGGTGAAGGAAGCAGGTACAGCTCCTTCGGCTGTTTGCTCATTGACACCTGCTCTGTCCTGAAAATCTCTATATGGGCTTCCGGAATTACATGAGGAGCCAGAATGGGGGTATCCACCTGAAGGAATCCTTTTTCAATGAAAAAACTCCGTACAGCCTCTGTGATTTCAGATCTTTTTCTTAATATGGAAAACTTTTCCTCACTGGTCATATTTTTATTATACAAAATTTTGCATACCTATGCTATAATACAAATATGGCAGAGGCAAAAAAGGCAAAAATAAAGAAGAAGATTCTTGTTGTAGAGGATGATGAGGATATCAGGAACCTGGTCCTGTTCAATCTGGAGATGACCGGGGAGTATGAGCTCCTTTCCTCTGATAACGGTGAAGATGCCCTTGTCCTGGCCCAGAAGCATATACCTGCACTGGTCATCCTTGATGTCATGCTGCCGGGCATCGATGGCTTTGAGGTGTGCCGTCAGCTAAAGGCAAACAGCACCACCCGCAAGATTCCGGTTGTCATGCTTACCGCCCGCTCCGACGACAACGATGTGGTGAAAGGGTTTGAGCTGGGGGTGGAGGATTACCTGAGAAAGCCTTTCAGCAGCATGAAGATCCTTCTGGCCCGGGTAAGCAACATCCTGCAGCGCCACGAGGCCGATGCCCCCATAATAACCCTCGGGGAGCTGGAACTCAATCCTCTCAATTATTCTGTTACCGCGGCTGGGGAAGCGGTGGAGCTTTCCTATTCCGAGTTCAAGATTCTTCAGCTTCTTATGGAAAACCCAGGTGTTGCTTATACCCGGGAGACTATAATGACAGTCATAAAGGCTGGAAAGAGCGTTCCCGAGACCGAAGAGGCTGCCCAGAAGAAGGCCAAGGCCCTCCGTTCCATAGATGTCCAGGTCCTTTCCCTGCGCAAGAAGCTGGGTAGATGCGGCAGATATATCCAGACAGTGCGCAGCGCCGGCTACATGATCCAGATAGAGCCATGAAGAAATATAAATCCTTCTTTGTAAAGATATTCTCCATACAGATGATAGCCCTCTTTCTGGTTATTCTCCTGTCTGTCCTTCTTTCCCTGAATGCTATATCCGAGATTATCTACGACAAGACCGAGAAGGAGCTGGAGGATATGTGCCGGATTGTGAACAACCTGCTGCCTGACACCGGCATTGTCACCCTGAACGATATTGAGGCCATGAGCCTATATGCCACTGCCGGAACCAGTGTGCGCCTTACTATAATCCAGTATTCAGGCTCTGTCCTGGCCGATTCCCAGAGCAACTACAGGAACATGAAGAACCATTTCGACCGGCCTGAGATAATAGATGCATTTCTTAAGGATGTGGGTCACAGCGTGCGGTTAAGCGAGACCCTTGGGATAGAGATGGTCTATGCCGCCATTGCAGTTCCGTCCAAGAGCTTCATAGTCCGCACCTCCATGCCGGTCACCGATGTGTACCGGTTCTTCAGCATAATGCGGAAGAGGCTTTTCCCATATTCTATCCTTATATTCTGTGTTTCCCTGCTGTTCACATTCCTTTTCACCAGCAGCATAAACTCTACACTCAAGCTTATAAGGGGAGTGACCAAGAAATATGCTTCCGGCGATTTCTCTGCCAAGCTGCCACCCCGGAGTGACGACCTGGGGGAGCTCACCGATGCCATCAACTCCATGGGAAGCCAGCTGGGGAAGCGTATTGAGACTATCACAGCCCAGCGGGATGAGATACAGGCTATTGTGAGCGGAATGATAAACCCGGTCATCCTTATAGATGACAAGATGACTGTTCTGGAGATGAACCCGGCAGCCCTGCATCTTACTGGCATATCCGAAGGTTTCAAGGGAAAACCTATGGAGAGTCTCATAAAGAACCAGGATGTCATAAACATAGCCAGGACCTGCCTTTCCAAGCAGGATACCCAGGAAGCCGCCATCTGCCTGGACACCGACAAGGGTATTTATTACTTCATCTATGCCTCCTACATAAACGGCACTGTCCTTATGGTCATGAACGATATTTCAGGTATGAAGCAGATGGATGAGATGCGCAAGGAGTTCTCCATGAACGTATCCCACGAGCTCAAGACTCCTGTCACCTCCATAATGGGCTATGTGGACACCCTTATCGGAATCTACCATGAACACCCGGAGAACATAGGCAAGTTCCTGGAGATTATAAAGAAGCAGTCGGAACGCCTGGCAGGCATTATTGAGGACCTTCTTACCCTGTCCCGGACAGAAAGCGCATATATCAGGCTTGAAAAGGAGAGGATTCCTGCCAGAAGCCTTATTGACCTGTGCATTGCAGAACATGGGGAGCAGGCTGCCCAGAAGCATACCCAGATCAATGTGGATATGCCTGAGGATATAATGATTCTTGCCCATCCGGTACTGGCTCAGCAGGCTATAGGGAACCTTTTGGACAACGCCATAAAGTATTCGGGAGATAATGCAGCTGTGACAATCCATGTGAAACAGGCTGATGGGTTCACCCAGATAGCGGTGGAGGATACCGGACCTGGAATAGAGGAGAAGGACCTGAGCCATATCTTCGAAAAGTTCTACCGTGTCAATAAAGAGGTGAGCCGCAGCCTTGGGGGAACCGGCCTTGGCCTTTCCATTGTGAAGCAGGTTGCCATAACCCATGGCGGAAAAGTGTCGGTGGAGAGCACTGTTGGCAAAGGCACTGCATTTACTATATACTTCCCTGTATGAAAAAGCTTTTTATATTTTTATTTCTTGTTTTTATTTCCATATTCACCATAAATGCTGATATTGCCCCTGACACAGTCCTGGCACCGGACAGTGCCATAACCATAGGCAAGCTTTCCAATGGCCTTACTTATTACATTCGGCCCAACAGCTATCCCGAGAATCAGGTCTTTCTGCGCCTGGTGGTCAAATCAGGCTCTGTCATGGAGGATGATGACCAGCTGGGGCTGGCCCATTTCTTCGAGCACATGGCTTTCAACGGGACAGAGAAATATCCGGGTAACCAGGTTATAAACTTCCTGGAGAAAAATGGAATCCAGTTCGGCCCGGACATGAATGCTTATACATCCTATGACAGGACCGTGTTCATGCTTGAAATTCCCTCTGACAAGCCCCAGCTGGTGGATCAGAGCATAGAGATACTCTCCCAGTGGGCTGCCTATGCCAAGCTTGAGCAGAAGGATATAGATGATGAGCGGGGAGTTGTCATAGAAGAGTGGAGACGGAATCTGGGAGCAGATGCGCGTCTTCATGAGTTTATTCTGGACAAGCTTCTGAAGGACTCCCGTTTTGAAAAAAGGGATCCTATCGGCAAGGTGGAGATTCTTGAGACTTTTAAGCGGGAACAGCTGGTAAGATACTACAAAGAGTGGTATACCCCGGACCGTATGGCTGTCATGGTCATAGGAGATATTGATGCAAAGGCTGTGAAGAACAGTATAGAAAAGTATTTTGCTGCTCTGGTGAACAACCCGGCACAACGCACCATTGATATGACTATTCCGATTCAATCTGGTACTGTTGCAGGTGTCATGACCGACCCCGAGGCCACCGAGAATCAGTTTGACATGTTTATAAAAGTGCCTTTCAGGCAGGATAAGGTTGCCGGCGATTACAGGAACACTATTGTGCGTATTCTTTTCTGCAATATGCTTTCGGACCGGTTTGACCAGCTGCGCCGAAGCCAGAACCCTCCATTCATGTCTGCAGGTGTCAGCTATAACCGTCTTTTCACTTCTGCAAGCTATTTCAACCTGGCTGTGAATCTTAAGGATGATGGAGTGAAGGAGGGAATAGAGAGAGCCTGTGAGGAGGTTGCCCGGGTTGCTCAGCACGGCTTTACACAGACCGAGCTGGAAAGGGCCAAGGCCGAGCTTTTCTCCTTTGTGGAAGCGCTTAATAACGAACAGGATAAAACCAATTCTGCCAATCTGATAGATGAATACACACGTAACTTTCTGGAAGATGAATGTATCCCTGGCATAGCCACTGAATATGAGCTTTACAGCCAGTATCTGCCTCAGATCCAGCTGGAAGAGGTGAACAGCATTGTGCAGAATTACCTTAAGAAAGATGGTCGTGTTATTGTTGCCACCGGCAAGCCCCAGAGCTTCGGCAGCCTTTCTGATTCTTCGCTCCAGAGCCTGGTGGAAAGTGCTATGGCCTCAAAGCAGGAGCCTTACGAGGATTTATCTCTCCAGGAGAGCCTTATAAGCGAAATTCCTTCTGCAGGCAAGATCAGATCAGACAGGACCGATAAAAAGACAGGTCTTACTACACTTAAGCTCTCCAACGGAGCAAAGGTTCTTCTTTATCCTACAAGCTACAAGAATGACCAGATCCTTATCTCTGCCATCAGCGAGGGAGGAACCTCATTAGTGACAGATTCCCAGTGGGCATCGGCTTCTGTAGCCTGTGCTGTGGTGCACAACAGCGGTCTGGGCTCCTTCTCCAAGGTGGAGCTGGACCAGATGCTGAAGGGGAAGAATGTGGCGGTAAGTCCTTTCATAGAAACCTATTCCGAAGGCTTTACCGGCAGCTCCTCCAAGAAGGACCTGGAGACTGCCTTCCAGCTTATCCATCTCTATTTTGCCGCTCCCCGGTTCGACAAGGAGGCTTACGACTCCTATATGACCAGGCTTGAGACTGCCATCAAGAACCAGGAAGCATCTCCAGATACTGCATTTATCAAGGCTCTTAAGGAGCTTGTGACCCAGAACCATCCAAGGGGCAGGATCATGGATATGGAGGTCTACAAGGAGATCAGCTTCCAGGATGCCCAGGATGTCTACAGGGAACGCTTTGCAGATCCCGGTGACTTCACCTTTATTCTTGTAGGCAACATAGATATTGATAAAGCCAGGGAGTATGCATCCGCATATATAGCTTCCATTCCCTCAAAGGGAACCCGGGAAAGCTGGAAGGATGTGGGACTCCGCCTTCCTGCCGGTTCTGATACAGTTTCGGTCTACAAGGGAACAGATTTCCGCAGCCAGATCCTTACAATTCTGAAAGGCAGCTTCCGGTATACTGCAAAGGAGAATCTCTACATCGATGCCCTTGCATATTTCCTTGACCTGCGCCTTATGGAGGTTATCAGGGAACAGCTGGGAGGAACATATACAATCAGCGCATATCCATCCACCACATCCATGCCGGTGCAGCAGTATATGATAAATATAATCTACGGCTGCTCACCCCTCAGGGTTGAGGAACTTATGAATGCTGTACGGGGCGAGATAAACAAGCTCAAGGAGGATATCCCCCAGGAATATCTGGACAAGTACAAGGCTGCAAGGCTTACAGAGTACAACAAGGAAATCAAGGAGAACTCCTGGTATCTTTCCCAGCTTACCGACTGCGCATATTATGGACAGCGCTTCACTGCGAAATCAGATTTCCCCAAGATGCTGGACAAGCTTACTTTCAAGACTCTTAAGAAGAAGGCCGCCAAGTACCTTGATACTGACAACTCCCTTGATGTCATACTCTATCCGGAGCAGTAAAATAGGGCAATCTGTTCTTCTTGCGCAATATCATAATATATTTTATAATATAGCGTTATGAATCTTGAAGTGTTTATCCTTGGCTGTGGTGGCATGATGCCGCTGCCTAGACGCCATCTTACATCTGTTCTTCTGCGCCGGGAAGGGGACCTGCTCCTTTTTGACTGCGGAGAGGGGACTCAGATTTCATTGAAAAAACTCAACCTTAGGTGGAAGAATATCTCCACTATATTCATATCCCATACCCATGCAGACCATGTGACAGGGCTGCCTGGAATTCTTATGCTGTCGTCCCAGGTGGACCGCACCGAGCCTCTTTACATAATCGGGCCGCCTAAAATCAAGGAATTTGTGGAAACCAGCATAAAAGTTCTGGATATGTATATAAATTATGATATTATAGTCAAAGAGATTGCTGAACCAGGTGTGGTGATGGAGGGGGAGAACTTCAAGGTGGAAGCCTTCCAGCTTGAGCATACCAAGCCCTGTTTCGGCTATAAGCTGACAGAAAGCCCAAGGCCCGGCATATTCCACCCGGAGCGGGCAAAGGAGCTGGGTATTCCTATGGGAGCCCAGTGGTCAGAGCTTCAGCATGGGCAGACCATAACACTGCCGGAGGGGAGGATTGTCACTCCGGATATGGTGCTTGGGGAGCCCAGGAAAGGGAGGAAGTTCTCCTTTGTCACCGATTCCCTTGCCCTTCCTTCCATTTCCGAGGAGGTTAAGGATTCTGACCTTTTTATCTGCGAGGGTATGTTCGAGGATGAACTGGCAGACAGTGCCCACGAGAAAAAGCACATGACTGCTGTTGAGGCGGCCAGGCTGGCTGTTTCGGCAGGCGGCATAAAGAAAATGGGGCTTATCCATTACAGCCCCCGGTATACAGACAAGGAGCTGGCCCTCCTTCTGGAGCAGGCGCAGAATGTATTTCCAGATACATTCCTGACCAGGGACGGTCAGACAATCCTTTTGAAATATGAGGATTAAATTTGGGAGACTAGGATGATAAAAGTCGAAAACATTGACAAGATCTATGGCAAGTTCAAAGCGGTGGACAATGTCTCCTTCCATATCGGAAAGGGAGAGATTGTCGGCCTGCTGGGGCCTAACGGCGCAGGCAAGACCACCATTATGAAAATTCTTACCGGATATCACTATCCGACCCACGGTACTGCCATACTGAACGGTTACAGCATCTATGATGACCTTCTCAAGGTGAAGGAATCCACAGGTTACCTGCCGGAGATGGCGCCTCTTTATGACGACCTTACTGTAATGGAGTACCTGGATTTCATGGCCGATATCAGGAAGGTGCCCAAGAGCAGGAAAAAAGCCGAGATAGACAGGGTTATCCAGGAGACAGGCCTGGCCCCGGTTATCAACCGGAGCATCGGCAAGCTTTCCAAGGGTTATAGGCAGAGAACCGGACTGGCTCAGGCAATAATACATTCCCCTGATATCCTTATTCTGGATGAGCCTACCACAGGTCTTGACCCTAACCAGATCATAGAGATCCGCAAGCTTATCTGCGACATCGGCAAGGAGAAGACAGTAATCCTTTCCACCCATATCCTGCAGGAGGTGGAGGCTGTCTGCAACCGTGTCCTTATCCTCAACCATGGGAAGATAGTGGCAGAAGGAAGCCCTGAGCAGATAAGAGACCAGGTGCAGAAAGACGACCGTTTCACCATCGAGGTGGCCGGAACAGTGGATGTCCAGTCCCTCAAGGCGCTGGAGCCTGTCACCGAAATCCTTTCTGCAGAATCAAAGGATGGAAAGACTATAATCAAGATATCTGCACAGAAGGGAACAGATGCAGGTGCCCTTATATTTGACTGGGCTGTGAAGAACGGCTGCAGGCTCTCGGCTTTGATCCCGGAACAGACAAGCCTTGAGGATATCTTCAGAAAGCTTACAAATCAGACAGAGGTGTAATATGAATATCAAAGGACTTATCAAAAAAGAGCTTAAAGCATATTTCAACTCTCCAATGGCATATCTAGTTGTCCTTTTCTTTGTCCTTACGCTCAATATCTTCTTTTTCTTCTTCGGACAGTTCTTCGGAAGGGACACAGCCAGCATGCGGAGCTACTTCTCCATAATGCCGGTCCTGTTTATCCTTATCCTGCCCGCAATAAGCATGCGGAGCTGGGCCGAGGAGCGGAAGCTTAAGACAGACATGCTGCTTTTCACCTTGCCTCTCAGCGAGTTTGAGATTGTCATGGGCAAATTCATCAGTGCAGTAATACTGCTGATTCTCATGATTGTCCTAACATTCCCGGTTCCGATCATGTTGAATATGTTCGGAAGCTTTGAGAGAGGACAGATAATAGGAGAGTATATAGGAACCTTCCTCCTGGGCCTTGCAGGGCTCTCGGTGGGACAGTTCATATCTTCAAGGACATCAAACCAGATCAGCGCTTATATCTTCAGCGTCGTGGCTTTGCTGTTCATCACTTTCATCGGGCAGATAACCATGGTCATCAATGTTCCTAAGTTCATTGACAACCTGTTCAGCTATCTTTCACTCTCGACCCACTTTGAATCCTTCGAGAAAGGCATATTTGACACCAGGGATTTCTCCTTCTTTGCCATTATAACCTGCCTTTTCATCTATCTGAATGTGAAAGTGATCAAACTTAACAAGTGAGGCGGCAGATATGAATAACAGAACAAAAGAATTGATTACAGCTGCACTGGTTTTTATAGCTGCCATACTTCTTGCCCTCAACACCACCCGGTATTTCGGCAGAATAGATATGACAGAGACCAAGGAATTCACCATCACCGATACAACCAAGGCATATATCAAGACTATCCCGGAGCAGGTGAACATAACCTATTTCATCTCTGACAAGGTCAAGAACATAGCCCCTGCGGCAGGACAGATAGAGGACCTGCTTTTCGAATATGCGGCCAACTCAAGAGGCCATATCTCCACATCATCGGTGGATCCGTCAAAGAGTGTGATGGAGGCCTATGCAAAGAAGATGGGAATAACAGCCCAGCAGGTGGAGATCTACGACAGGAACGAGCTGGCATATTCCACTGTATTCTCCGGTATCCTTATCCAGTATCTGGACAAGACAGTGGCAATTCCGTTCATTTTGGACCCAAGCAACCTGGAGTACGAGGTTTCCAGCAAAATCCAGAAGCTGGTGGAGAATGTGACCACAAAGATAGGGCTTCTTTCCGGCAGCGATCAGAACACTGTTGATTATTACTATTCTTATCTTAACGAGACCATGAAGAAGAATGGCGATGTCATCATAGTCAACAAGGGGGAGCCTGTGGATCCTGAGGTCACAGTGCTCTTTGTCCTTGGAAACAAGGATTTCACCGAAGGTGACATGCTCTATGTGGATGATTATATCATGAACGGTGGCAAGGCTGTGTTTGCCCTGGACGGAGTTGAAGTTGACATGTCCAACAACCTGAAGGCTGCAAAGCTTGAGAACAATCCGGCTCTGGAGATGCTCAAGAAATGGGGAATCACCATAAACAACGACATGGTGCTGGACAAGTACTGCAAGAAGATAACCATGAAGGGATCTCTCCCTATGAATTATCCGATGTGGCTGAGCATCAACAGCAAGTTTGTCAACAGGGACAATCCCATTACAGCCGGATTTGCCAGCCTGGACATGATGTGGGCAAGCTCCATAGACATCAATCCGGTTCCTGGAATCAATTATCAGGAGCTTTTCACCAGCACCAACGAATCCTGGATACTCAGCGATTACCTTACAGGAAACCCCTATGAGGCATTCACAACCCAGAACCTGGTGCAGGAGAGCAAGGGTAGCCATCCGCTGGCATATGCGGTGACAGGCCAGTTCCCAAGTGCCTACACCGACAAGGTCAGCAAGGATACCAAGATAATTGTGGCAGGAGATTCCGATTTCCTCTCGAATCTGATTGAATATACCGAAAGCCCGGCAAACCTTATGTTCGCAGAGAATATGCTGCAGTGGCTGGACAATGACAGATTCATGAACATAAAGACAAGAAGTGTCCGTGATATCAGGCTTAACAAGATCACTGACTTAAGCACCAAGGTAAGGGCAATTCTTGCAGTTTATCTGGTCAACATTCTGATCATTCCAGTGGGAATTGTGACCTACGGAATTGTCAGATACATCAGACGGAAAAGAAAGGATGCGTGATTGAAATGAAATATAAGACAAAAATTATAAGCCTGTCGGCAGCAATTGTTATACTTGCGGCAACCTATTTCATGGGCGGCCTTTTCACAGCCCAGAAAGCAGTGGAGAAGAAAGCTATGGAGCCTCTCTTCGACCAGGCCTTGAGGGAGACTCTGGATGCAGTCAAAGTCTCCACAAACAATGGAAACGTGACTATCGAGAGAGGAAAGGACGGGAATGAGTGGGTGATCCGTATCGACGAGAGCGTCACTTATCCGGCATCTTCTGTCAGGGTAAAAAGCCTTATAACATCGGTGTTCGATGTAACCAAGTTCAAGCTTATGGGCCGGGGCGAGAAGTACTGGGCCGAATTTGAGCTGGAGTCCAACAGGGCCGACACTGTAGAGGTGTTCAAGGATGGTCAGTCAATGTTCACCCTCTATGTGGGAAAGGAAGGACCTGGCGGGAAAGGGGACTATGTGCGGTCATCCCTTACCGACGAGATTTATCTTACCGATGCCACAATGCAGCGCCACTTCGGGCAGGATCCCCGCTATTGGTTCAATATGCGTCTTTTCCCGGAAGCATATACTGGGGATGATATTTTCGCCTTCACATTCAACGACATGAACTCTGACGCAAAGATCTCTTTAAAGAGAGAGACTCAAGGCAAGCTGGGCAACTGGATCAACCTGGTTCCAGGGGGACCTGCTCCGGAAGGAAAGGTTGCAGATGCTATAGCTGACAACCTGGCTCTTCTCGAGGGTGTGAACTTTGTCAAAGGGGCAGATATCACACCTAATGTCATTATGGAAATCGACACCGGAAAGCTTGGCCATCTGACCATAGACTGTCAGAAGATCATGGACGAGGGACAGTATGTCTATCTTCTCAAGAAGAGGGGAGCTTCCTATATGTACCTGATCCAGGAGGATAAGCTCAAGAGACTGTTCCAGCCGGAAGGATTATTCCCGGCCAAGTAAGCAATAGCGCTATATACCAAGCACCTGGCATATCTGACGGTGGATCTCCTCTTTTGAGGATCTGCCGTCTATTATTATAGTCTTCATGGCTATATCTGAGAGGAGAGCCAGGCTCTTCTTATAGTTTGCCTCTATTTTCCGCTGCAGCTCAAGGCGCTCGAAAAGCTCTGCTTCTTCCCCCCGGGCCGCCATCCGCTTCTGGCACTCCTCCGGGCTTAAATCTATGTAGAAAAGGTACTCAGGCAAAGGATAGTACCGGTTAAGGCCGGCCACAGTGTCAAAGTCCATAAAAAGGGACTGGTAGGCAAGGCTTGAGAACAGATAACGGTCGCATATAACCATTTTTCCGGCTTCTGCCAGCTCTATAATCCCGTTTTTACCATTCACATGCTCATTCCTGTCGGCCGAGAAGAGGAGTGCCAGGGTAAATGGATCCACGCTCTCCTTCTTCTGCAGCACTGACCTGATAAAGCGGCCTATGCTGCCGTCGGTGGGTTCATTGGTTTTTACTGCCGAGATTCCAGCTTTCTCCAGCTTTTCAACCAGAAAGGCAGTCTGAGTTGTGGTGCCGCAGCCGTCAAGACCTTCCAGCACTATGAAATTTTTTATCGGTTTTTTGAAACTTACAGAGCTCATAATAGTTTTATATATGATAAATAAAAATAAATAAATAGAGATAGCAAAAATATTTGTTGTATAGTATTATAAAATAGTATTATGGTGCGCAGAACACTCTCTGGTACAAAATATGTTCTCCTTCTCACTTTTGCGGCAGTTGTTGCGGCTGCGGCAATCTGGTATTCATATACATTTGTCCGGGAGCATACCAGAGAACTCAGGAATTCTGTCATATCTATCCTCGAGAACCAGCTGTCACGGAACATCACCTACGGCAGCATCGATCCTTTCTTCATAAACTCCATAACTATCCGTGATGTGGAGATAAAGGACGATTCCGGCAAGGTGCTGGCAAAAGGGGAGAAGCTCAATATCAAGTTCAACCTCTTCAACTTCCTGTTCATGAACGAGAATATCCTTAAGGGAATTGCTCTGGAGAACGGTTATATCAACTTCAGCCAGCAGCAGGATATGGATTTCATAACCTCCTTGGCCGAACGGATGAAGCCTGAGGAGGATAAGCTGATGCCCCGCCAGACCAAAAGCTTTTATTTCAGGGGAAAGAACCTGGAGGCCAATTTCCTCCTGGATATCGGAGCTATTTCCATTGATAAGTGCACCACCGACATCCTGCTGCAGGGCAGCGACTTAAGAATGTCCGGCAGAATGCAGGTTTCCGGCTATGACCTTAAGAACGAAAAGATGACCCAGTTCATGACCTCTGCATCCTTTGATTCCAACATGAAGAAGGATGGCTCCGAGGGGCTTGTGAACCTGCAGGTGGCAGAATTCACATCCGACTTTATCCAGACCGACCGTAAGGCATTCCTGATCACCTTTGACGAAGAGAGCTTCTTTATCTGCAATATGGAGGACAGCACTCCTATAGATTATTCCCTCACCTGGAGCAGGACAGGCAGGACATTGACTGCCCAGACTGTGTTCCAGGACTTCAGGCCTGCCGATATTGTCACCTTCACTGGCGATTATACCAAATACAACGACTATGCCAAGGCAAAGGGTACAGGCAACCTCCAGATCACCTATTCTCCTGACCAGATGGAGAAAGCCCTCTATTTCGGCGATGTGGACCTTTCCATGGTCGGCACCAAAGTGCCTCTGGAGCCTCAGTGCCATATTTCATTCTCCGGCCTGGACAAGAAAATAGAGATTAAATCCATTACATTGGCAACATCCCGGGGCAATGCCTCTTATTCCGGAAATCTGGATGCAGAAACCATGTCTGCCCAGGGAACACTGCTGCTGGACAATGTCCAGGCTTCCGACAAGATGATTATAGACTCCCAGTATGACCTGGTAATGGTAGACAGCCAGCTCTCCCTTACCTCCGACAACATGACCCTCAACAAGAAGGAGCTGGGAAACACCTCCCTGGTTGTCAATCTCAAGGAAAAGACAGCTGACCTGAATCTTCTCAACCTTTCCCTAAAGGCAAAAGAAACCGAGGACAAGGGGTATTCGGGCCTTATCACTCTGACAAAGTACCCTATAAAAGAAATTGAGGCAATTTTCAGCGAGGAGGAGAAGCTCTATACCGAGAATTATCTGGTGACTGCCGATATCCACTGCATTTATGACAAGAACGATTTCTATATAACCAGCCGTAATGTCCATTTTGATGATGTGGCACATCCTGAGGATTCCTTGGATTTTGCTGTCACCTCCACACTGGATGACATTAAAGTCAGTGAGATAGTGCTCAATTACAGGGGTTTCTCCGGCGAAGGCTATTTTGACCTTGCCTCCATGCGGTCTGAGCATTGCGATTTCGAGACCTTCTGGAAGGTTCATGACACCGAATACGAGTTCAACGGATTCCTTAACAAAAGGCAGAACCTGTTTGTCCGGGGACTCTACGGCTTTACACTCTCAGCCTTCTTTGACGATAACGGATGGCCTTTCGATATGCGGGCCACAGAGTTCCCTGTATTCCTTATGGGAAACAAGACTCCGGCCGACATGGATATATCGGGCCAGCTGAAGGATGGACAGTTCTCAATCATCACAATAAACCAGATGAAACTCTCCCATCTCTCTTTCCTCAAAGGGGGAAGCAACAGCATAAGCTTCAATGGAACTCTGGCCGGCAGCACCTTAAGGCTCAACAGCTGGACTCTATCTGACAACTATTCCACTGTCCGTGGAACAGGGGAAGCATCCTTCACCGATCTGGCCAACTGCAGAGGATGGCTCAGGGGCACAGGAAGCAACCTTAACGAAGAATACAATGCCTATGTGATGATTGTGGATAAAAACATCTCCATAGATGCCTCATGCAAGAACTCAAGGGTAGAGCGGTTCACCACTGCAAAGATGACAGGTTCCCTTGATACTAATGCCAAGATTACCGGAACCTTTGATGATCCCGACATATCAGCCTCTGTAAATATCCAGAAAGGAACTCTGAACAAGAAGCCCTTTGAGCTTTATACATCGCTCCAGGCCACCAAAAAGCAGACACATCTTTACACCCTTACCGGCAAGATGGGCAATGCGACTATAACCTCCAGTTCCGGTTCCATCGACTGGAATAAGAGGGAATATAATCTTAAGGCCCTTATAGCCCTGAAAAATTCAGGAGAAGGGAATGCTGACAATATAAACCTGACTGCATCCGGCACTATCCAGGAGGATGGAGAGTGGATAATAAATCCTGCAAAGACCATGAATAAGGGAACAGTCAGACTTACATCCACCAAGCCTGTCCTTTTGGGCTATGACAGATGGAATTTTGACTACTCCAACAACGGAAAGCGTTTCTATGTGGATGGGGGACCTTTCCGGCACTGTGTGGAAGGCAGCTACTATCCGGACGGAACCCTGGACTTCAATCTGAGGAATCCGCTGTTTGTCTCCGGAAAAATCAAGGGAAAACTGGTAGGGGACAATATTGACGCCACTATTACAGATATAGCTCTTGATATAGGAAGGGTCGGGCAGCTTACCCGCTATGAATATTTCTTTCCTCTTGCCGGCCTTGGATCAGGTACCCTGCGTATGACAGGTTCCTTGAAAAACCCTGATTTCTGGGGTGTCATGAAGGTGACAGATCTCTATTTCGCTGTTCTTTCAATTCCTGATATCATGGGTCCCGCCGATGCAGATCTCCATTTCCAGGGAAAGGATATCAATATGCTTCCGGTCCTTCTTGCCGACAAGAAGAACCGCACCTATGTCAAATGCAGCTTCCTCCTTGAGAGCTGGACTCTGGATTATTTCAAGGTTGATATCTCCTCCTACGGCAACACCAAGCGGGGACTCAAGATATCAGACACATTCTGCGGAATTGATGTGGACGGATATGTCCTGGGGGATTTAAGTATATCCGGTATGTCAGACTCCATAATGATCGAGGGCGACATAACAGTGAACAACTGTATCATAAACCTGAGCCAGGACAGCAGCTATAACAGCTTCGAGAATGACTATATGACCGAATATATCGTCAACCTCAACGTGACATCGGGAACTGGCGTGGAATTCTTCTGGCCTACCAAGAAATTCCCGGTATTGAGAGCCTTTGCCTCAAGGGGGCAGCAGGTTCAGATCCAGTACGACAGCAGTATAAACCAGTTTGACATAGATGGAAATGTGGCATTCCGAGGTGGAGATATTTTCTACTTCAGCAACAACTTCTTCATAAAGGACGGTCTGCTTGTTCTTAACGAGAACCAGGACAAGTTCGACCCGCTTATTACAGTAAATGCCGAGTGCCGCACCGCCACCCGCAACAACCAGAAGGTAAAGCTCATGTTTATCATGGAGAACACCCCCCTGAGCCATTTCCAGCCACGTATCGAGTCTGTTCCAGCCCTGTCCCAGGCAGAGCTTTATGAGCTCATGGGAGACACGCTTATGGGCGGTAATGTGAGCGATGAGGAACGGAACACCATGGCCACCCTTGCCAATGCCGGTGCCTCCGGAACCCAGCTTATCGGTATACTCAGGCCCTTCGAGCGTTCTGTCAAGGACTTCCTCAATGTGGATATATTCGCCATACGGGCACAGCTCAACGACAAGGTGTTCAACGACCAGCGTAACGCAGAAAAGAGCAGTGGAGACATGAAGCGGGTCGGCAGCAACACTGTATTCCGTAACATCGATGTATTCTTCGGAAAGTACTTTGGAGAGTACTTCTTCCTTGATACCACCATAAGATTCTCGGCATGGGATTTTGACACTTTTGGATATTATGAGTACAATATGCCGACTTTCTATAACATGTACCTTGAATCGGAGATCAACCTTGAGGTTAATACTCCGCTGTTTATATTGAATTTGGGGCTGTATCCAAAGCTGGGCAAGATGCCTGACTTCCTTATGGATACAACCATAGGTCTGTCATGGAGATTCACGTTTTGATAGGAGATTTTATGAATCGGGTTAAACATAGAATATTGCTTCTTCTTTTATTCTTCTTCTCCCTTATACCTGCTATGGCACAGGATGCCTGGTATGACGGAAAAGAGATAGAGGATATCCAGTTCGAAGGGCTTCACATGGTGTCTGAGAATGAATTGGATGGTATCATAGACAGCTTTATCGGCAAAAAGTTTGATGACAATCTTTTCATGGAACTCCAGAATAAACTGTTCTCCCTCGATTATTTTGAGGATATGACCTCCACTGCGTACCCGGGCAGAGAGGATATTTCCAAGTATGATCCAGCCAATACAGTGATAATCAAGTTCAAGATGATTGAGTACCCTGCCATATCTAAAATCAAGATAGCAGGAAACAAGAATATCAGGAAAACCACACTTCTGGATGAGATCATGCTTAAACCAGGAGATGTAGTCACAGGAGCCAATGTCAAGCTGGACGAGGAGCGGATCAACGAGCTCTATCTTGAAAAGGGATTCACTGATGTGGTAGTTCATGGAGAGATAGGGGAGAAAGACAACGAGAATCAGGTCGTTTTGACCTTCCGTATCGACGAAGGATATCAGATGAGAGTCCGGGAGATTGTCTTTGTGGGCAACAATGTGATTTCCAAGACAGCTCTCAAGCGCAAGCTGGAATCCAAGCAGCAGGGACTTTTCCGGAAAGGTCTTTTCCAGGAATCCAACGTTGAGGAAGATATTGAGAATATCGAAAACTTCTATTCAGAGAAAGGATATATAAAGGCCAAGGTCACCGATGTGACCAACGAGGTTGTCCCTACAGACCAGCCAGGCAGGACAGGTATAAGACTGACCTATTACATTGACGAAGGGGAACAGTACACCTACGATGGAATCAGCTTTGTGGGAAATATAATCCATGACGACGAGGAGCTTGGAAAACTGGTGCGCTGCAAGCCTGGCGACGTCCTCAACAAGGTGAGGATGCAGGCTGATTTTGTCCGTATCTCCGACCTTTATTTCGATGACGGATATATCTTCAACTCCATATCCGAGCAGGAACAGATCAACGAGGAGACCAGATCTGTCTCCTACATTGTGACCATAGTGGAGGAGGGAAGAGCCCATATCGAGAATATTGTGGTGCAGGGCAATGACAAGACCAAGGAAAGGGTAATCCTGAGGGAGCTTCCTATCGGCGTCGGCGACGTCTTCAGCAAGAAGAAGATCATTGAGGGTGTGCAGAACCTGTACAACCTGCAGTATTTCTCTGCTATCTATCCCGAGACCCCGGCCGGATCCGAGCATGGTCTTATGAACCTTATCCTGAACATAGAAGAGGGCAAGACCACTGATATCCAGTTCGGTCTTATATTCTCTGCCGATGCGGGCGACATTCCAGTCAGCGCATTCGTAAAATGGACAGACCGTAACTTCTTAGGAAATGGCCAGGAGTTCAGTATTGGTACCGAGATGTCCACATCTGTGCAGTCAGTCACCACTTCATTCACCGAGCGGTGGCTTGCAGACAGGCGTCTTACCGGAACCATATCCCTCTCTGTCTCTCACGAGACCACTGCCAACGTTGCCCAGGATATTATGAACCCTGTCTTCGACAACGACAAATACAAGAAAGGACAGGTGCCTGACCCATATGACGGCCATATGGTGGACCGGCACTCAGGTGAACCTTCCACCGATGACGATGCCATCACCGACTATGAGTATGCTGTAAGGCACGGAATAGGAATTCCGAAGGCCTATCTTATGGAATATGAGTCCTGGAACATAGGTCTCGGCCTCAGCTTGGGCTATACATGGCATCTGCCTATAGGTCGTGTAGGGACCGGAGTAGGTTACAATCATACTAAGACTTATGTTGATTATAACGATGGCATCTACCGGCCATACAATGCCACAGTCCGGGAAAACTTCCAGAACTGGATGTCCATCAACTCTGTTTGGGGATCAGTATCCTGGGATACCAGAGACTATGTTGTAAGCCCTTCCAAAGGCTTCTATCTAAAGGAGACCCTGACCTACACAGGTGGTATCATGCCATCTGCCCGTGAATATATCAAGTCAGAGACCAAGGGACAGATCTTCCAGCAGCTTTTCTCCATTCCTATAGGGGATGAGTTCAAGTTCAAGATGGTGCTTGCACTTGGTTCCTCAATTTCTGTCATCATGAACCAGCTGGATGGAACACTCAAGGCTACCACAAGAGAGCTTCTTTATATTGATGGTCTTACTATGGCAAGAGGCTGGGACCGGGTTTATGACGGTATGGTGCTGTGGGATAACTGGGTAGAGCTCAGAATGCCTATCTTCGAGAAGTATATCTGGTGGGACTGGTTCTGGAGTGCAACTGGTATTTGGCCGGAACGTTATATGTTCAAAGATATGGTGCGTCAGGACTTCTATTTCTCTCTCGGCGGTGGTTTCCGTCTAACCATTCCTGGGCTTCCTATCGGATTCTACTTTGTCAAACGTTACAGATATAACAATGACAATAACATTGAATGGCAGGATGGTATCCTGTTCAAGAACAGCATGAAACTTGACTTTGTAATCGGCTTCAACCAGAGTTACTACTAGGAGATTATATGAAAAAAGCTTTTCTTTTTGCACTTTTATTCTGTGCCGCAGCAGCTGTATACGCACAGCAGCAGATTCCGAAGATAGGGGTCATTGATTACTCCAGGATTGTACAGCGGATGATGCCAAATTCCGACCAGCTGCAGGAAATAAAGAATATAAAGCAGGCTATTGATGATGAAACTGCAGCCATTGAGGCCGAGATTGCCACACTGGAGAAAGAGAAGTCAGATATTGAGTCCAGAAGTCATTTCAACGATGCCTCCGATGATATAAATGATCAGATTGCATCCCTCAGATACTATCTTAAGCAGTTTGTTGACGAGAAGAATAAAGAGCTGGAGGAGAAGAAGGCTCTTGTGCCCGATACCACCGAGATCCTCAGCAAGATTGTGAATCAGATCCAGTATGTGGCAGAAAGCGAAGGCTATTCTATCATCTTTGATTCCAAGGATAGGAATATTATCTGGTGGACCCACAGTGTGGATATCACCGATCTGGTCATGAGAAAACTCAGGTTATGACAGAAAACAGTGCCGATACCCCGGCTGTCAGACAGTATAAACGGATCAAGAGCTCTTATCCCGATGCCATCCTTTTTTTCAGGATGGGGGATTTTTATGAGATGTTCGATTCCGATGCCCGTCAGGCCAGCTCTCTTCTGGACCTGGTTCTTACAAAGAGGGCAGGACAGCCTATGTGCGGCATACCTTATCATGCTGCATCGGTATATATCGGCAGGCTCCTCAAGGCAGGAAAGAAAGTAGCTATATGCGAGCAGAAAGGTGAACTCCAGAAAGGCAACAAGGTGATGGAGAGGGTGGTCACCGAGGTCATAAGTCCAGGTACTGCCATTGTAGAGGATTATCTTGACAAGAACAGCAACAACTATCTGTTGGCCATAGGAAAGACAGGTGCCTATATCTCCATTGCTTACATAGATCTTTCAACCGGCGAGTTCTCGGCGGCAAAATGTACAGATGCAGAGAAAAAGGATTTCCTCCGGAAGGAGCTTTTCCGTCTTTCTCCAGGGGAGATACTTATCCAGGAGACCTTCTATGCCGAAGATCCTGAGGTTGCATCTATCCTTGATTCCTACAAGAAAGTTATTATAAACCGGTTCCCTGACTGGCAGTTCGACATGGCATCCTCGGTGGAGGCAGTCAAGCGGCAGTTCAATGTCATAAGCCTCAAAGGGCTGGGCTTTGACGAGACCGATCCAGAGCTTTTATCAGCCGGTGTAATTTTGGATTATATCCACCTTACATCCCAGTCCCTGCTTCCCCATATTACAGCCATTAATAAATATGACTCCAAGCAGTATATGTACCTGGATGAATCCTCCTTGAGAAACCTGGAGATCCTCCGGAACATCCAGGATGGTTCCTCCCGCTACACCCTTATTGATGTCCTGGACCATACCAAGACCTCGGCTGGCAGCCGCCTCATAAAGAAATGGCTCTCGGCACCCCTTACCTCTATTTCTGAAATACGAAGGCGTCTTGATACAGTAGATATATTCTACAGAAATCAGATTCTGCTCTCAAACCTGAGGCAGAGCCTTTCATCTGTGATGGATATGGAACGCATCTGCTCCAAGGTGGCTATGGACAAGGCCAATGCAAGGGATCTGGAAGGACTTAAGAACTCCTTTGCAAAATGCATAGAGCTTATTACTCTTTTATCCGACTGGCAGAAGGAAGGTGTCTTCCCGTTCCTGAACCAGAAGACACTGTCCCATGTGGAGGAGCTCTACAAATACCTTGACAGCTGTCTGGGGGAGAATCTTCCTATTGTGATAAACGAAGGGGGAATGATAAAGCAGGGCTACAACCAGGAGCTGGACCACCTGCGCTCGCTGCGGGACAACAGCCAGGGCATCCTGGACGAATATATGGAACAGGAGAGAAGCTCCTGCAGCATACCTAACCTGAAGCTCCGGTACAACAAAGTGATAGGCTATTTCCTCGAGGTCACCAAGTCTTATGTAAAGAATGTCCCCTCCTACTACATAAGGAAGCAGTCCACCCTGAACAGCGAGCGGTTCACCACCGAGAAGCTTACAGAGCTTGAGACAGAACTTAACAGCGCCTATGACAAAATAGTATCCCTGGAACGGGAGCTTTTTGTCCAGATAAGAGAAAAGATAAAGCAGGAGATTCCTTTCATCATAAAACTGGCAGAGACAGTGTCGGAGATAGACTGCTACCAGTCCTTTGCCGATGCAGCCACAGCCCACGGCTATATCAAGCCTAAGATTTCTGATAAAAAATTCATAAGCATAAAGGGTGGGCGGCATCCTGTGGTGGAGGCAAACCTTCCACCTGGTGAGTTCATCGAGAACGACTTCTTCCTGGAAAGCGGCAAGGAGAACCTTATTATGCTCACCGGCCCTAACATGGCTGGTAAATCCACATTCCTGAGACAGAACGCCATCATAGTGCTCATGGCCCAGGCCGGCTCCTTTGTTCCGGCCACCGAGGCCGAGATAGGGGTGGTGGACAAGATGTTCTGCAGGGTAGGAGCCTCGGACAATCTGGCCCGGGGCGAATCCACCTTCCTGGTGGAGATGTCGGAGACTGCCAACATACTGCGTTGCGCCACCCAGAACAGCTTTATAATTATGGACGAGGTGGGCCGGGGTACAGGGACCAACGACGGCCTGGCCATCGCCTGGAGCATCTGCGAATACATGACCAAAAAATGCAGGGCCAAGACTATTTTTGCCACCCATTATCACGAGCTTACCCAGATGGAGAACCCCAATGTGGTGAATATGTCTATGAATGCTTCGGAGGAGAATGGCAAGCTTGTTTTCCTCAAGAAGATAGTAAGGGGAGCAGCCAGCAAGTCTTACGGAATACATGTGGCAGAGCTGGCCGGCATTCCTTATGAGATAATAGTACGGGCCAAAGAGCTAATGGCTGCCTTCGAGAAGGAGTCCAAGGCCGCAGCCGTGCCTCCTGAGCAGGCAGAGCAGATGGAGCTTTTCCCCCAGGAGGATCTGCTCCGGAGCGAGATTCTTTCTGCCGACATAAGCAACATGACACCTCTCCAGGCCCTCACATTCCTTTCAGAGCTTCAGAACCGCTATAAATAATCAGTTTCTATAGGAATCCAGGAAAAGCAGCATATAGTGCTGTATGTTGTCAAAGTATTTTTTCTGGAACTCGGCTCCGGCCTTGGTCACATACCGGAAATGCCAGGATTCCCAGTCGTAGCCTGTCACATCCTCATAGCCTTTTGGGAAGGAGAGGGAAAAGCCATATTTCCAGGCATTTTCTGTAAGCCACCTCTCTTCCTTTGTGCCGGCAAAGGTGTTCTCCACATCATTGAAGTCCACAACAGTGCCCAGCTGGTGCTGGGATGCTCCAGGGGGTGCAGAGAAGGTGTCAGTCTTCTCCTTGCCATACTTTGAGATATAGTAGTTATAAAGTCCCACCTGGTACCTGTAGTCCCGGTAGGCGGAGGAGACCATAAGGGAAAGCCCTTCCTTGGCGCTGTCGTCAATCATCTTCTTAAGGGCTTCGAAAGTCACCTTCTCAAGCTTCATCCCTTTCTTGTTAACCTTGATTCCCTTTCCATCCAGAGAGACCAGTTCTCCCGGATTATAGTCTTCTGTAAGTAGATGGCTCTTGTCTGCAATGATGAAGAACCGGCTTTCCTCTGCCATAACTCTGGCCAGGTCTGCTTTAAAGGAATCCATATTGTCCAGAATGTTGCCCTGCATATTGTCAGGCAATCTGCTGACAACAATAGAAGCAATCCTGACAGCTTCCTCGTCCACAGCCTCGACCGCAGGAACAGACTGCTGGACCTTTTTCTCCTTGGCAGTGCAGGAGGCGCCTGATACAAGGAAAACAGCAAGCAGCAATATGGTCAGATTAGAATACAGTTTCAATTACTTCCTCCATTCTGCTTACCGGATGGAAAGTGATTCCCTTCTTTATATACGAAGGAATCTCGTCCAGGTCCTTCTGGTTCTGCTTTGGGATGATTATATGCTTTATCATGTTCCGCCGGGCCGCTATAGTCTTTTCCTTAAGCCCACCGATAGGGAGCACGTCTCCGGTGAGAGAAAGCTCACCAGTCATTGCAAAGCCGCTCTTGATCTGCTTGTTCCGTATCAGGGAAAGGAGGGCAGTAGCCATTGTTATGCCGGCAGAAGGTCCATCCTTAGGAGTTGCACCCTCCGGTATATGGAGATGATAGTGATAGTTCTCAAAAGCATCCCTGCCCACGCCGAACTTATCTGCCACAGTACGGACATAGGTGTAGGCAATGTTGGCCGACTCCTTCATGACATCTCCCATCTGGCCAGTGAGCTGGAAGCCTTCCCGGCCGGCGGTGCGGACTGTCTCTATCATAAGGGTGTCGCCGCCGAAGTTGGTCCATGCAAGCCCTACCACCATGCCGGGACGGGATGGAACCTTAAGCTCTTCCTCTGGGAACCTTGGCTTACCAAGGTAGTCAACCAGCTTGTCCGGAGAAACCTCAACAGGGGTTGCAATTCCATCCAGAACAACAGCTTTCGCAATCTTGCGGTGAATCCTGTCCAAAGCCTTCTCCAGGTTTCGGACTCCCGCTTCCCGCACATAGTTCTCAGCTATTATGGAAAGGGTATCGGGGCTGTAGTGCACCTGGCTCTTGTCCAGGCCGTTGGCAGCCAGGCTCTTGGGCAGCAGGTACTTTTCTGCAATCTTAACCTTCTCCTGTCTGATATACCCGGCAATCCTGATTATCTCCATCCTGTCCCTGAGGGGTCCAGGAATAGTGTCCAGAGTATTTGCTGTGGTGATGAACATCACATTTGAGATATCGAAGGGGAGGTTCAGATAATTGTCCCTGAAGGTTACATTCTGCTCCGGATCAAGAACTTCCAGAAGGGCAGAGGAAGGGTCTCCCTGATAGGATGAGCCCATCTTGTCAATCTCGTCTATCATGAACACCGGGTTTGCAGTCTTTGTGATCTTGAGCCCCTGGATTATCTTTCCAGGCATTGCACCGATATAGGTCCTGCGGTGTCCTTTTATTTCGGCCTCGTCCTTCATGCCGCCTACAGAGAAGCGGAAGAACTCCCGGTTCATGGCCCTGGCAATGGAGCGTCCCACCGAGGTCTTACCAACTCCCGGAGGACCCACCAGACACAGGATGGAACCTTTTGAATCCTTCTTCAGCTTCTTTACAGAGAGGAACTCGATGATCCGCTCCTTCACATCCTTAAGGCCGTAGTGATCCTTATCCAGAATAGCCTTTGCCTTTTTGATATCAAGTTTGTCCTCGGACATCTTGTTCCAGGGCAGGGACACAATGGTAGAAAGGTAGTTTCGGGTAACTCCATACTCAGGGGAGTTGGTGTCCATCATGGAGAACTTCTCAAGCTCCTGCTCAACCTCCTCCTTCACTTCGCCTGTCAGATGGAAGCTGTCTATAGCCTCCTTGAACCTTGTATATTCGCTGTCCTTGGAATCCACCGGCAGCCCCAGCTCCTTGCGGATAGCCTTCATCTCCTCCTTAAGGAAGTATTCCCGCTGGCTCTTTTCTATCTTTTCGTTGATCTTGCGCTGAATCTTCTTCTGGATACGGAGCAGCTCCTGCTCCTTCTTTATGAAGATGATAACCTTCTCCATCCTCTCCCTTATATCCAGGGTCTCAAGTATATCCTGCTGCTCCTTCCTGTCCACATTCAGGATAGAGGCAACAAAATCGGCAATCTTGCCAGGCTGGTCAATGTTGACCATGTTAAGGCGCATCTCCTCGGAGA